>NZ_SBJL01000004.1:300000-453428 GCF_004634425.1 Vitreimonas flagellata
TTGACCAATTCCTTCGGTGCATCGCGGAAGAGTAGGTGCGCTTCGTCAAAGAAGAAGACGAGCTTCGGCTTATCCTGATCGCCGACTTCCGGCAGCTCTTCCCAAAGCTCGCTCATCAGCCAGAGCAGGAACGCGGAATAGAGACGCGGGCTCTGCACCAGGCGCTCGGAGGCGAGGATGTTGATCGTGCCTTTGCCGTCTTCGCGCGTGCGCAGCAGCTCTTCGAGCTTGAACGCGGGCTCGCCGAAGAAATGGTCGGCGCCGTCCATCTCAAGCTGCAACAATTTGCGCTGGAGGGCGGCGATCGATTGCGGGGTGACGAGGCCGTATTGCTTGCCGATCTCGTCCGCGTTTTCCGAGAGATACGTGAGCAGCGCCCGCAGATCGTTGAGATCGAGCAGCAGGCCCTCGTTCTTGCCGGCCTTGATCCAATCGTCGGCGATACGAAAGGCGATGGTCAGCGCGCCGGCTTGCGCGTCGGTCGCCTCCAACACGCGGCCCATCAGCACCGGGCCCATTTCCGTCACCGTGGTGCGGACGGGGTGGCCGAGTTCGCCATAGACGTCCCAGAACACCGCCGGCATCGCTTCGGGCGTCAGCGGCAGATTGATTTCCGCGGCGCGTGCTGTGGCCCACGCCGGGGCCGGATCGCCATTCGCGGCGCAGCCGGAAAGGTCGCCCTTGATGTCGGCGGCGAGGACGTTGACGCCCTCGCGCGCGAACGCCTCGGCCAACACCTGCAACGTAACGGTCTTGCCGGTTCCCGTGGCGCCGGCAATCAGGCCGTGGCGGTTGGCGCGCTTCAGAGCCATGCTCTGCACCCCCTCGGGGGACGCGCCGATCTCGATGTTTGCCGCCATTCGTCGGGCTCCTTGCTTCGCGCAACAGCTTGGCGCATCGGGTGTTTATGGCGCAAGCCGGGCAGGAGAGGCAGATGGATTTGTCGCAACGGGGCGCGCTGTGGATAATTGCGGCGGGCGTCATGGCTGCCGGCCTCTACTTTCTGCGCGAGCCGCTCTCCCAGTTCGCAATGGCGCTCATCCTCTGGCTCGCGATCGACGGACTGGCCGAGACCTTGGACAAGCGCATCCCGTTTACGCCGCGCTGGGTCGCGCTGCCGGCAGCGATCATCATCGTGCTGGGCATCATCGCCTTCGTTGGCGTTGTCGTGGTCAACAATGTTGCGGCCATCCTGGCCGATCAAACGCGCTACGAATTCCGGCTCAACCAGGTGCTCAGCCAAGCACATGAAGCGCTCGGCGTGCCGGGGCGTTCGCCGACGGTGCGCGATTTGATCGCCAATCTCGATCCGGCGCGGCTCGCGGGCGAGATCGGCGAGAGCCTGCAGAACCTCGTCTCCAGCACGATCTTCACGCTGATCTTCCTGGCCTTCCTGTTTCCAGCCGCGGGCGTTATGTCAGACAAGCTCGATCTGATCTTCCGTGGCAAAGGGAAGCGCGAGGCGGCGCGTGACGTGATCGCGCGCATTCGCCTTTCAATGGAGCGCTATCTTTGGGTTCAGACAGTGATGAGCCTGATCATCACCGGACTCACGTTCACGACGCTGACCATCATTGGTCTTGAGAACGCGCTGTTTTGGTCGTTCCTGATATTCTTTCTCAACTACATTCCAACCATCGGCTCAATCGCCGCTGTTGTCCTGACGACAGCCGTCGCGCTTGTACAATTTCCCACACTCGGACCTGTAGTCGCGGTTTTTGCCGGGGTTAGCGTTTGGCAATTCGTCATCGGCAATTTCATTCAGCCGCGCATGACGGGAGAGTCATTAAATCTTTCTGCAGTCGTCGTTCTGCTTGCACTGGCGATTTGGGGCTTGGTGTGGGGCATCGTTGGCGCGTTTCTCGCAGCGCCGCTCACGGTGATGTTGATGATTGTATTGGCGCAATTTCCAACGACGAAATGGATCGCCATTCTGCTGTCCGCAGACGGAAAACCGACACCCGACGCAGAGATGCCAAGAAGCGCCGAGTCCGGATCAAATTGATCTTGCGAATCGGCGGCAAGCATGTATCGATTTTGTTACGAACGTCGCCGGGGCTTGGGACGTTTCTAGCTACTAACGACACTTGCACCGGCGCGCGCTCGAACGTCATTCGACGTATCGATCCGTAATGCGTGGGCTCAAGCGGGGGGCTTCATTCACGCGGACCGTGACCGTCCACAGGACCAGGCCTCCGCGTGCGTCCCCCACCCAGCCTGCTGCGAGGCCTGCAGGCGCCGTCGGACAGCTTGTCCCCGTCCGACGGCGCCGCCAATTTTCGAAATCGCGCTGATGTGATCCGGCCATGCGCTAGCGCAGGCCGCTTGGCCGACTTTGCGGTCGAAGATTGGCCGTACCGCTGTTGCGCCTGCCGCTGGGGAGGCTAGGTTCGCGCCAAAATCTAACGCGTGCTTCGCGCCTGTTCGAATTGCGGCGCGAACCGCTCTCAGGAAACGCTTCATGGACGCCGCTGCGCGTGCGGAACTTCCGCAAACCGCCGACCAATTCATTTCAACCGCAACCCAGGGCCCTTGGCCGGCCTTTCGTGTCAACGGTGTCATTGATCCGGCCGCCGAAGCTTTCCTCCGTGGGCTCTATGATGACGCCTCCGCCGACGAATTGGGCGATCTGACGCTCGCCGATCTCGCAGCTCTGGCGCACGAATTCTGGCTTTGGCGTGGTGAGCGGACGCCGGAGCAGCAATCGACACGCATTCGCCCCGGCATCGGCGCCGGCGGTCGCGCGCTCGATCGCGATATTCTCGAGATCGTCGGCCCGGACATGCCGTTCCTCGTTGACTCGGTGATGGGCGAATTGGCCGACCAAGGCATCGCCGCCCTCGCCATGTTCCACCCCTTAGCGCCGGCGCCGAGCGGGCAGGGCCGTGAGTCACTCATTCAAGTGCACCTGCCGCGCCTCTCACCGCAGCGCGCGAAGGCGCTGCATGACGGGGTGCGCGCCTCGTTGGGCGACGTGCGCGCGGCGGTGAAAGATTTCCAAGGCATGCGCCAGCGTATGCTGGAATGCGCGGAGGAACTTGAAGGCGCGCGAACCAATGCGCCGGCTGAAGAGGTCGCGGAATCGGTGGCTCTGTTGCGCTGGCTCGCGGCCGACAAATTCACCTTCCTCGGGTCTCGAGATTATAAATATCAGCGTCTGCCGGACGGCAGCTACAAGGCCGATGAGCCGGAAATCCTTTCTGCGACGTGCCTCGGCGTGCTGCGCGATCTTGAGCTTTATGTGCTGCGCAGCTCCGCCGAGCCGATGATGCTGACGCCGGAATTGCGCCGGCTGATGGATGAGCCCACGCCGCTTGTCGTGTCGAAATCCACGATCCGCGCGCGCGTGCACCGCCGCACCACCGCCGATTTCGTGAGCGTGAAGCGCTACAACGACAAGGGCGAGGCGATTGGCGAAGTGCGCTTCGTGGGCCTCTTCACCAGCGAGAGCTTCACCGAGCCGACGCGCAATATTCCGATCCTGCGCCGCAAGGCTGAATGGGTGATGGAGCAGGCAGGTTTCGCGGCCGGCGGTCACAATTCGAAGACACTGCGCAAGATCATCGAATATTATCCGCGCGAAGAGCTCTGGCAGATGTCGCGCGAGGATCTGCTCGCCATCTCGCGTGGCATTCTGCATTTGCTCGATCGCCCGCGCGCCCGCGTGTTCACCCGCCGCGATCGCTTCAACCGCTTCGCCACGGCGCTCGCTTACATTCCAAAAGATCGCTTCAATTCCGAACTGCGCGAGCGTGTCGGCGAGGCGATCGCGCGGCGCTATGGCGGCGTGGTCGAAAGTTTCCAGCCGCAACTCGGCGAAGGCCAACTCGCGCGCGTGCTGTTCGTGATTGGCGACATCGACAAGACGCGCGCCGATCCGGATGCCCAGGCGCTCGATGTCGAGGTGGCGGCGCTCACACACACCTGGGACGATGCGTTCAACGACGCGCTGTTGCGCACAGACTTGTTCAGCGCCGCCGCGCGCGAGCAAGTCGAGAGCCGCTTCGATGGCGCGTTCACGGCGGCCTACCGCGAGCGTTATCCGGTCAACGAGGCTTTGATCGACACGGCGCAGATTTTGACGGCGGGCGATGACGAGATCATCCGCGCGCGCGCCTATCGCCTTGCCGACGACGCCGAAAACACGATGCGCTGCAAATTCTATGCGCGCGGCGATGTGTTGGCGCTTTCGGCCACGGTGCCGATCCTTGAGAACATGGGCCTCTTCGTCGACTCGGAAGTGAATTTCGAGCTGCAGCTGAAGGCCGATGCGCTGCATCCAGGCCAACGCATCCATGTGCACGACATCGAAACGCGCTCCGCCGATGGCAAGCCGATCGATCTCGCCCGCGCCGGCAAGCAATTCGAAGAAGCCTTCGCTGCTATCTGGACGGGTAAGGCCGAGAATGACGGCTTCAACCGTCTGATCCTGGCGCTGCCGTGCTCATGGCGCGAAGCGGCGCTCGTGCGGGCTTTGGCGCGCTATCGCCAACAAACCGGCCTTGATCCGACGCAAGCGGTACAAGAGCAGGCGCTCGCCAACAACACGAAGATCGCAGCGCTTATCCTCGCGTTCTTCAAAGCGCGCTTCGATCCGAATTTGCCGGAGACGATGGAGACGCGCGAGTCACGCAGCTCGAAACTCGAATTCCTGATCGAAGCGGCGCTGAACGAAGTCGTCAGCTTGGATGAGGATCGTGCGCTGCGCCGTATAGCGCAGCTCGTGAAAGCGACCCGCCGCACGAATTATTATCAACCGGGCGCCGATGGGCAGCCGAAGGCGTATATGTCGTTCAAGATCGACAGCCACGCCGTTGCCGAATTGCCGGCGCCGAAACCGTACCGAGAAATCTGGGTCGCCAGCCCGCAGGTCGAAGGTGTGCATCTGCGCTTCGGCCCAGTGGCGCGCGGCGGCTTGCGCTGGTCCGATCGCCGCGACGATTTCCGCACCGAAGTGCTCGATCTCGTCAAAGCGCAGCAAGTGAAGAACGCCATCATCGTGCCGGTCGGCGCGAAGGGCGGCTTCTTCCCGAAGCGCCTGCCCGCACGCGGCGCGCCTGGCTTTCAAGAGGCGGGCGTCGAAGCCTACAAGACGTTCCTGCGCGGCTTGCTTGACATCACCGACAACATTGTCGGCGAAGGCGTGAAGGCGCCGGAAAAAGTGGTGCGCTGGGATAGCGATGACGCTTACCTCGTCGTCGCCGCCGACAAAGGCACCGCGACCTTCTCCGACATCGCCAACGGTGTTAGCGCCGAATACGGCCATTGGCTGGGCGACGCGTTCGCGTCGGGCGGCTCGGTTGGCTACGACCACAAAGCGATGGGCATCACCGCCAAGGGCGCGTGGGAAGCGGTGAAGCGTCACTTCCGCGAAATCGGCAAGGACATCCACACGCAAGAATTCACCGTCATCGGCGTCGGCGACATGTCGGGCGACGTGTTCGGCAACGGCATGTTGCTGTCGCGCAAGATCAAATTGCTCGCCGCGTTCGATCACCGCGATATCTTCATAGATCCGAATCCGGCCGATGTTGAAGCGACGTGGGTGGAGCGCAAGCGCCTGTTCGATACGCCGCGCACGTCCTGGCAGGATTATAACAAGGCGCTGATTTCCAAGGGCGGCGGCGTGTTCTCGCGCAGCCTGAAGGCGATCGACATTTCGCCCGAGATCGCCGCGCTCACAGGCATCGATAAGCCGTCCGTGACGCCCACGGAATTGATGCACGCGCTGTTGCTCAGCCAATGCGAGCTGCTCTGGTTCGGCGGCATCGGTAATTACATCAAGGCGCGCAGCGAAGGTCATGCCGAGGTCGGCGACAAAGCCAATGACGCGATCCGTGTCGATGGCGAAGATGTGCGCGCGCAGGTGATCGGCGAAGGCGCGAACCTTGGCGTCACGCAGAAGGGCCGCATCGCGTTCGCACGCAATGGGGGGCGCATCAACACGGACGCGATCGACAATAGCGCCGGCGTCGATACGTCGGATCACGAGGTCAACATCAAGATCCTCTTGGGCGATGCGATCCGCAGTGGCGCGCTGAAAGCCGATGCACGTGACAAATTGCTTGAATCGATGACCGACGAAGTCGGTGCGCTGGTGCTGGAAGACAATTACAACCAAACCGGCGCCATCAGCATCGCGCAAACCAGCGCCGCGGCCGATCTCGATAGCCACGAGCGCTTCATTCAGCGCCTAGAGGCCGCAGGCAAACTCTCGCGCCGCGTCGAGGGTTTGCCGCTGACGGCTGACATCGCCTCGCTTCGCGCCGCCAAGCAGGGGCTGACACGCCCCGAACTCGCGAAGCTGGTCGCCTATGCCAAGATCGATCTATTCGATGCGATCGTGGCGTCTGACGCGCCGAACGATCCGGCGTTCAGGGAGCCGCTCAAAGCGTACTTCCCGAAAGAACTCTGGAGGTTCGAGCCGCAAATGCAGACACACCGTCTGCGACGCGAAATCATCGCTACCAAATGGGCCGATGACGTCGTCAACCGCGCCGGGCCGTCCTTCGTGGATCGCATTCGCGATATTTCGCGCGCCGACGCTGTCACGGTGGCGCGCGCGTTTGAAGCCACGCGCCGCATCTTCGATCTCGAACCCTTGGTCGATCGCATCAACGCGCTGGACAACAAGGCGCCGGCTGCCGCGCAAATCGCGTTGCACCAACGTGTTGGTGGCGCACTTCGCCGTGGCACGATCTATCTGGCCCGCAATGGCGGCTTCGATCGCGACAATCCGCCGTCGATCCTCGACGTGGTGAAGCTCTATCGCGAGCCGGTCGAAGCGCAGCGCAAGACGTTGCTCGATGACCTTTCCGCGATCGAACAGCAGCGCGTCGATACGCGTCGCAAGAGCCTGCTCGATCTCGGCGCACCGGCTGATCTGGCGGAGGAGGCTGCACTTCTTTCGCCGCTCACGCTCTCGCTCGACGTGGCCGATCTGGCGCGGCGGGCGTCTTGGCCGATCCATCCGGCGTCGACGTTGCATTGCGTGATCGGCGCCGAGCTTGGCCTCGACGCGCTGCGAGATGCGGCGATGAACATGCGCCTCGATCAGCACTGGGATCGATTGGTGGTGCGTCGCGCCGCTGACGATTTCGGCGAGATGCAGTTGAAGCTGGCTGAAGCCGCCGCGAAGGCGATCGGTGCGCCCAAGCAAGCGGATGCTGCGTCGGTGGCGCAGGCGGCTAAGCAATGGCTGGGCTCGCTTGGTCAGCCGGCGATGCGTGCGCATGCGGCGTTTGCCGAGCTGAACGCGCAAGGGCCGTGGACGTTTGCGAAGCTGATGCTGATCTCAGCCGAGTTCAACGCACTCACAAGCGCGGTACGCTAAAACATCGGACGGCCGACTTCCAGCCGGCATCTTTGTTCAATCCAGCGCCGTTGGTGCACGTTGAAACGGAGTGCCGGCTGGAAGCCGGCGGTCCGAAGCGCTACATCGCTGCGATCATATCGCGGATCATGGTGTGCTCGCGCGCGGTTGCAGCGGGATTGTAGCGCACGCGCGGGTCGCTGGCTTGCGGGTCTTCGAAGGCGTGCGTGGCGCCTTCGAAGAGGACCAGATCAAGCGAAGGGCTGCGCAGGCGCTGCCGCTCCAGTGCGCTGCGCGTTTGGCCGACGATATAATCGTGCTGCGCAATGATCGCCGTGCTGCGCGGCGCAAGCCGCCACTCGCGACGTCCGGCGAACGAGCCGATGCCTGTGTAGGGATAAACGATCAGCGCGGCGCTCAAGCCTTCAAGCGGTTCATCGGGCAGATCTTCTAGCCCCGTTGCGCGTTGCATCTCAGCGCCGGAGCGCAGCGCAAGCGCATCCATGATGGTCCAGGCGCCGTGGCTCCAGCCGATCGCGGAGAGGCGCGTGCGATCCGCCCAGCTTTGCTGACGCGCCCAGGCCATCGCCGCGTAAAGATCGCCGGCGCGTTCGCGGCCTTGCAGCCGTGCACCGGTGCAGACGGTCGCTAGCGCAGAAACACGGCTGATGCGGCGCGGCCGATATGAATCGACATTGATCACGGCAGCACCCGCCCGCATTGCGGCCTCGGCGGTGTGATCCAGAAACGGACGCGGCCCGCCGCAGCCATGCAGCATGATCAGAACCGGAAACGGGCCGTCGCCCTCGGGCCGGGTCACGCTGAAATGCGGCGCCAGCAGCTCAACGCGATCCTGCAATGTCTCGGCGGCGGCCGGCATGCTTGCACCCATCAGCGCCCATATCAGCGCGATGATGCCCAAACTCATACGGCGCAAACAAGGCCGCATGCGCGTCAGTGCCGGAAATGGCGCATGCCGGTGAAGGCCATCGCGATCTCGGCTTCGTCGGCGGCCTTGATCACTTCGTCGTCGCGGATCGAACCGCCCGGCTGGATCACCGCCGTCGAGCCCGCTTGCACGGCTTGCAGCAAGCCGTCGGGGAAGGGGAAGAATGCGTCGGACGCGCAGACCGAACCGATCGTCTTCGGTTCGCGCCAGCCATTGGCGTGGGCGACATCCTCTGCCTTCAAGCGCGCCACGCGCGCGGAATCCACGCGGCTCATTTGGCCCGCGCCGACGCCGACAGTGGCGGCGTCCTTCACATAGATGATCGCGTTCGACTTCACGTGCTTGGCCACCTTGAACGCGAAGATCATGTCGCGCACTTGGGCGTCAGTCGGCTGCTTCTTCGTGACGAATTTAAGGTCGGCGGCTTTGATTCGGCCATTGTCGCGGTTTTGTGCAAGGAAGCCACCAGCGATGGTCTTGATCGACAAGCCCGGTGTGGCCGGATCAGGCAGACCGCCGGTGACGAGCAAGCGAAGGTTCTTCTTCTTCGCGAACACCGCGACCGCATCTTCATCCGCTTCCGGCGCGATCACGACTTCGGTGAAGATATCGGCGATCGCTTCCGCAGCCGCTTTGTCCAAGCGGCGGTTGAGCGCGACGATGCCGCCGAACGCCGACGTGGAATCGCATTCCAGCGCGCGCTGATATGCTTCGAGCAGACTGCCGCCCGTCGCCACGCCGCATGGATTGGCGTGCTTGATGATGGCGACAGCGGCACTTTCGCTGGGATCAAACTCGGAAACCAATTCGAACGCAGCGTCGGTGTCGTTGAGGTTATTGTAGCTGAGTTCTTTGCCTTGCAGCTGCTTGGCCGTGGCGACGCCGAAGCGTTGCTCGGCCGTTGTGTAGAACGCCGCATGCTGGTGCGGGTTTTCGCCATAGCGCAAGGTTTGCTTCAGCTTGCCGCCGAGCGAGCGCCAAATGGGCGTGGTCTCGCCAAGCTGATCCGCATACCAAGACGAAATCGCCGCGTCATACGCGCCGGTGCGAGAGAAGGCTTTCGCCGCGAGCTTCTTGCGCAGCGCGAGCGTGGTGCCGCCATGCGTTTTCGCTTCTTCGAGGATCGCGGCCATGTCGTCCGCATCGGTGGCGACGGCGATGAAGCCGTAATTCTTTGCGGCGGCTCGGATCATCGCTGGGCCGCCAATGTCGATGTTCTCAATGCAGGTGTCGAAATCGGCGCCGCGCGCGACCGTCTCTTCAAACGGATAGAGGTTCACGTAGAGCACGTCGAACGCTTCGATGCCGTGCTCTTTCATGGCGCCGGCGTGCTCGGCATTGTCGCGCAGCGCCAGCAAGCCGCCATGCACTTTCGGGTGCAGCGTCTTCACCCTGCCATCCATCATTTCCGGAAAACCGGTGACAGCGCTGACGTCATCGACCCTCAGCCCCGCATCGGCGATCGCCTTCTTGGTGCCGCCGGTGGAGATGAGCGCTGCGCCCAGGCCCGAGAGCGCCTTGGCGTGATCGATCAGGCCAGTCTTGTCCGACACCGAAATAAGGGCGCGCTTGATGGGGAGAATGTTGGTCATGGTGGGACCTTTCGGCCGTTAATGTGACGAATTTGTTGGGCTGTGCATGGCCTCGACTCGCCGTGTGGTCAATGCGACGGGCTGCCGGTCTGGCGCGCGATTTCATAAGGGCGACGCTTCGGGGTGTGCTAGAGGCGCGCCCAGGGAGACGCGACATGCCGCAGGCCAATAAAGCCGCACGTTTTTGGGACCGCATTGCGCGCAAATACGCCAAGGATCCGATCGCGGATATGGCGGGCTATGAGCGGACACTTGAGGAGACGCGCCGCTATCTGAAGCCGAGCGATTCCGCGTTTGAATTTGGCTGCGGCACGGGCACCACCGCGCTCAGGCTCGCGCCCTCTGTTGGCCACCTGACGGCGACCGACATCTCCAGCGAGATGATCTCCATTGCGCGCGCGAAGGCGGCGACGGAGGGCGTGGCGAACGTCTCGTTTGAAGTCGCCACGCCGGACGCCTCGAAATTTCCCGAAGCGGCGTTTGATGTCGGGCTCGGCTTCAATGTGCTCCACCTCGTAGCTGCGCGGGACGCTGCCTTGCGCGGCGTGCATCGTCTGCTCAAGCCAAGGGGCTTGCTTATCTCCAAGACGCCGTGCCTTGCGGAGATGAATCCCGCTATCCGTTTGCTGGTGCCGCTTATGCAAGCTTTCGGCAAAGCGCCCTATGTGGCGTTCTTCTCCGCCGACGAATTGGAGCGCGCAATCAGTGATGCGGGCTTTGAGATCATCGAGCGCGCACGGCATGGCACGAAAGGCAAGGACGTGCGGCCGTTCATCGTCGCGCGGAAGATGTGACTACGCCCGCGCCAGCGCCCAGCGGATACGGTTGGGTGGGGCGAGGCCGTGGCCCATGGGGTCTGCTGCGCCGGTGAGCACGATTTGCGTGCTCTCGCGCGGGGCGGGGCCGCCCCAATAGATGGATGGTTCGATGCTGATTTCCGGCGCGTCGGTGCGCAGGCGCCAGCGTTGGCCGTTCCGCGTTTCCAGCAGCGCCATTTGGTGTTCGACCAGTTTGGCGCGCACGTCCGGGTGCAGATGGAAGCGCGCGACGTAGGGAATATCCTTCTTCCAGGTCGGACCCTTGAGCTTCACCGGGCGGATCATTTCGTCGATGCCGCGCAGGTTTTTGCCGTCGTGGTCGATGAAGAGATAGCGCCGATGCAGCAGGCCAAATTTGTCGCGATAGCCGTCATGACGGCCCTGCACGGTGATGCCGCTCTCGTCGGACGAGCGGCGCACGTCATCGAGCGTGGGGCCGGAGATCCGCGAGGGGCCCTTGCCGCGGCGTGGTTCTTCGAGTGCTGCGGAAAGCGAATCTGCGAGCACGAGTGTGGAGTGCGCGTTGGTAACGCGCGCGGCCATGCGCGCGGCCGGCTCCAATTCGCGCGTCGCGCCGACATTGACGATGATCCGCTCGTTCTCGCTCGAAAGCTCAAACGAAAGTGCGCTAGCATGCGCACGCTCGGAATACGCGAGCGGCGGCGCCGTGCCGACATCGAAGATCACGCGCAATGGCCCGGCTTCGAGGCGCTGATAGCCGGTATGCGTCGCGAACTGAAAATTGCGCGGCTCTCCGCCTACGCGCGCGAGCACGGCGTCAACCGAAGCAGCGGAATCTTCCGAGCCGCCGTGGAAGCACGCGAGCCCGCCATCGCCCAAGCGCAACATGCGCAGCATGTTGGCGAGCTTCGGCATCGTGTCGCGCACGAGCTGCGGCGGGTCTTCCAGCATCTCGCACGCCGTGACCATGTCGCAAAGCGCATCGGCCAAGGCTTCGGGCGAGCGCGAGAGGTGACCGCCATCGGAGAAGAATTGCTTGGCGCACGCCTCAATCAGCATTTCCTCGCCTTGCTCGGCGAGGCGGATCGCATCGGGAAAACCAGCGGCGCCGGCGAGGATCAGCGCAGCGCCAGCTTTGATTGAACCCAGATGGCGCTCGTTCAATTCGCTTTGCGCCAGCATCAGCATGCGCGCTTGCCGCGCAGCGGAGCGCATCAGCGCAGCGCGTTGCTCCGGCGCGCCCATCTCAAACGCAGGCCGGCCCCAACAGAGCCACGCAAACAAGCGCTCGGCGGTAAGCTCAGGATCCCAAGCGAGTTCGTCCCATTCGCCGAAATCCGCGATCCAGGAATCGATGAGATCCGCGATGCGTCCATTCGCGGAGGCGCCGATGGACGCCAGATCGATCAGCCACGAAAACGAATGCAGCCGCGCTGTGAAATGTCGTGACGGATGCGGCGCGCGCCACGGCAGGGCGTGTTCGCCAGCCATGCGTTCAGCGGCGATGCGCCATTGGCCGCGACCAAGTTCGCGTCCGCGTTCGGCATCGCCCACGCGCGGATCGTCGCCCCATTGATTGATGCGGTCGGGCGCATTGATGTCGCCCAAGCGCATGCGGTGAAACGGGTTCGCGCGCCAGATGTCGCTCACCGGGATCGGCCTCACCGGCCGGCGGGGAGGGGAAACCGGAGCGTTCATGGCGCTCAGGCCGGCGCTCTCAAGCGCGCGATGTTGTCAGCGTAAGCGCTCGGATCGCCGCCATAAACAGCGGTGCCCGCGACAAGCGCTGTGGCGCCAGCGGCGATCACGCGCGGCGCGGTCTTGGCGTTCACGCCGCCGTCGACTTCGAGAATGATGTCGCGACCGGTGGCGTCGATCTTCTTTCGCAGTTTCTCGATCTTCGGCAGCGCGGTTTCGATAAAGCTCTGCCCGCCGAAGCCAGGGTTCACGCTCATCACCAGCACCAGGTCGATAAGATCAATCACCGGATCGATGCCTTCCGTCGGCGTGCCCGGATTGAGCGAGATGCCCGCCTTCGCGCCCGTCGCCTTGATAGCTTGCAGCGTGCGGTGCACGTGCGGGCCGGCTTCGGGATGCACGGTGATGATGTCGGCCCCCGCGTCGCGGAACGCTTGGATGTAGGGATCGACCGGCGCGATCATCAAATGCACGTCGAACGGCAGTTTCGAGTTTGGGCGGATCGATTTCACCACGCTTGGGCCAATCGATATGTTCGGTACGAAGTGGCCGTCCATCACGTCGACATGGATCATGTCGGCGCCGGCGGCCTCCGCCGCGCGAACTTCCTCGCCCAATTTGGAAAAATCCGCTGCAAGGATCGAAGGTGCAATGAGCGTGCGCGTCATGATGTGTCGTACCCCGCGCCGGCGCCTGGGCGCAAGGCGAGCTGGTTCCCTTGTGGATTAAGTGCGTAGCAAACGGGCGGCGTAGAAGCCGTCGAGGCCGCCAAGCTCGGGCCAAAAGCCCGGATGCGTGCGCATGTCGCCGTCGGCGGTGATGAATTCGGCGGGAATTTCGCTGGTCAGTGCGTTGCGGCGCCAGCCATTGCGTAGCGCTTCCGCAACGATTCCAGGGCCTTCCTCCGGCTCCAGCGAGCAGACGGCGTAGAGCAGCGGCGCGCCGGGCTTCAACAGCTTGGCGCTGGCGGCCACAAGCTTCGCCTGTAGCTCCGCCAAAGCGCGCACGTCGGTGGGCCGGCGCAGCCAGGCGACATCTGGGTGCCGGCGGAGCGTGCCGGTGGACGTGCAGGGCGCGTCGAGCAGCACAGCGTCGAACGGCTCGGCGCGGAATTCGAGCGCGTCGGCGCAGATCACCTCGGCTTTGAGCTTGGTGCGCGCCAGATTTTCGCGCAGGCGCTTCAAGCGCGCCTCTGACTTATCCACCGCGGTCACGTGAGCGCCAGCGGCCGCCAGCTGCAGCGTCTTGCCACCGGGCGCGGCGCAGAGATCGAGCACGCGTTTGCCGCGCACATCGCCCAGCAGCTTCGCAGGCAGCGCCGCCGCCGCATCCTGCACCCACCACGCGCCCTCATCAAAGCCGGGCAGGGTGTCGATCGGCGCGGGATCAGTGAGCCGCACGGTGCCCGTTGGCGTCAGCACGCCGCCGAGCTTCCCGGCCCAGCCTGCTGCGTCTTCCCTCACGCTGATGTCGAGCGGCGCTTCGCGCGCGAGCACTTGCGCGATACGCGGCGCCGCTTCGCCATAGGTCGCGCGCCAGCGTGTATAGAGCCAGGCCGGCAGATCGGCGCCCGGCGGCAGCGACGCGAGAATCTCGGCGCCATTGCCGGCGACCTTGCGCAGCACAGCGTTCATCAGTTTCGCAAAGCCGCGCGCCTCGCGCATGTGGTTCGCTGTCTCCACCGTCTCGCCGACCGCGGCGTGCGCGGGCGTGCCGAGGACGAGCAATTGCGTGGCGCCCAGATGCAGCAGCGCGCGCGCGTGCTCGGCGCTATCGGGCAGCGGCCGTTGCAGGAATTCCGAGAGCACAGTGTCGACGCTGCCAAGGCGGCGCAGGCCCGCCGTCACGAGCGCGCGCGCAAAGGCGCGATCACGGCCTTCGAGTGCATTGAAGCTTGGCGTCTCAGCCATCGCGTCTTCAAGCGCGCGGCCGCGATCCATCACGGCGACGAGCAAGTCAGTGGCGGCGCGGCGGGCGCTCAAGGTGTGGGCGCGTTCGTGTATTGCACGTCCACACGCGCGCTGCGGAATTCAGTGAGGCGGATCACGGAGCGGCGCGGCCAGGGCGTGGCGATGCGCACGACCGGCGCGAAGGACGTGTCGGGCATCAAAGCGAACCAAACCTCGCCATGCGGAATACGGGTGCGACCAGCATCGCGGGGCTCATACCCGGCCACGGCGATGTAGGCGAGGGAGCATTTCAGCACATCGCCCTGGTAGCCCGCGTCATCGAAGCGATCGATCTCACCGCCGGCCAGTTCCAGCAGATAGTGGAAGCGGCCGTCGAACGTGGGGTAGGCGCCGGTGCAGCGCCGGGTTTGGCCGACATCGATCGACATCGCCACCATCGAAGAAAGCGGATCGCGCGAGAGGCGGCGTTGCTCGTCATTCGTCGCCGGCTGGCCCCAGAGCCGATAGTTCGGAGTGATCTCCGCGATCACCGCGCCGCCATCGCCAACCTGCATGCCGATCTGCCTGCGCTTTTGGCTGTAATGATGATCCAGATCATAGCGCCGCCAGAACACCGCGCCGTTGCGGATGTCGCCCGATGCAGAAGCTTCAATCGCCGTGCGCTCGAACACATTGATGAAGCCACTCGATTGCATGGAGGCGGCGACATCGTAGCCATCCTCGCGCACATCGGCGTCTACTGTAATGCCGCCTAGCGGCACCACACCAAGTCCAACGCCCTCGTAGCGCAACACAAAGCGCTCAGCCGCCGCGGGCGTTGCGAACATGAACAATGCGGCAAGGGCAGAGAGGATGAGACGCATGCGCCGACCTTAGTGGGGGAGCGCTGCGAGTCCATCACCGGCTGGCAGATCAGGCGCTAATCAGGCCCTGCATGGCGCGCGCGGCTGCACTATCGGGGAAGGCGTCGCGTTCGAGTGCGGTGCTCGCCACGCGCAGATGGTCGGCGAGCACGCCTTTGAACACGGCGCGCAGATCCGTGGTTGGGCGGAGATCGCGCTCTTCATAGAGTGCGCCGCGCGAAAGCCCCGGCCAATCGGCCAGCACACGCCCGCCGCGCACGGCGCCACCGGCAAGAAACGCCGCGGCGCCCGTGCCGTGATCGGTGCCATTGGCGCCGTTGGGTGCAGCGGTGCGGCCGAATTCGGTGGCGATGATCACCATGGTGTTCGCCCACGCTGGGCCCATTTCGGTTTTGAAGGCGTCGAGGCCGTCGTCGAGCGAGGTGAGGCCGCGGGCGAGTGGCCCTTGCTCCAAGCCTTGGTTCGCATGCGTATCCCAACCGCCGACATCCATGACGGCCGCGATTGGGCCGTTCTCATCTTTCAGGAAGCGCGCCGCGATCTGCGCGAGCGGCGTGATGGCGCGTGGGCCGACACGGTTCATGTCGCCTGCGCCGGATTCCATCGCCACGGCGTTCGCGCTCATGGCGGATTCGAGCGCGTTGGCGAGCGCGGGATCGCGCGCTTCGTAGAGCGCCAGCATGCGCGCCATAGTGTCGGTGTTCACGTCGGGCAGTGTGGAGGGTGACCAGGTGGAAACCGGCGTCGGCCCGCGCAGGATCAAGGGCGCTTGCGCCGAAAGCGCCATGCCCATTTCTGGACGCGAGCGGGGCAGTGCGCCGAGCGCCTTGTTGAGCCAGCCTTCCGTGCGCGCGAACGGGCGCACGCCGCCGGTTTCCAACACATTCTGCGCATCGAAATGCGAACGCTCGCGATAGGCGGTGGCGCAAGCATGGATCGGCAGCAACTCGCCGGCGCGATAGAGCGCGTGCATTTTGCTGAGATTGGGATGCAGCGCGAACGTGCTGTCGAGCGGCAGCGCCGCACTGCGCGCGATCGCTAGGCGACCGCGCAAGCCTGCATAAGCGGGATCGCCAATCGGCGCGATGGCCGAGAGCCCGTCGAGCCCGCCGCGCAGCACGACGACCAACAGGCGCTTGTCTGTCGCTTGCGCTTGGCCAAAAGCGAACGCGGGGAAGGAGAGTGCGCCGGCGCCGGCGGCGCCAGCCAGAAGCGTGCGACGGTTCAGCATGCTCATCTCCGTTGCATTTCCGGCGCGCCGAACAGAAGCGCCAAGCCTTGCGCCGGGCTTTCGGCGCGCATGATGGCGGTGCGAGTCTCGTCGCTCATCGCCGGCCCAAGGCAGGCGTCGCCGAGGTCGATTGGGTTCACGTCCGCCCGCGCGATCCGCGTGGAGAACGCTTGCGCAAATTCGAGGCGCTTCCAGACGAGGTCGGCGGTGAGCCAGGCGTCGGCGCTATCGGCCCAACCATCCGGCCCGGGCGCTGAATAGGGGCGTTGGCCCATGGCCGCGAGCGCAGCGATGCCGGCGCCCGGCGGCAATTCGCGCGCGTTGACGGCGCGCAGCAGGGTGATCGCGTATTCTTCCGGCCGCTTGAATTTCGCGAGCGGCGTGTCCCAAGCCTCGGAGCTATCGACCAACTCTTCCATGGTCTCGCGCAGATCGCCGTCGCTTTGCTGAAACGTGCGCGCCACACGCGCGACTGCCGCTTCGGGCGGCGTATCGGCGATGTAATGGCGGCAGAGTTTCGTGGCGATGAAGTGCGCGGTGGCGGGGTGGCGCGCCAGATCGTTCAACGCCGCTTCGCCTTGCGCCACGCCTTCCTGCGCGTAGGTGCGGCCTAGCAATGTCTTCGGCCCAGGTTCGTGCGCGTCGGCGTCAAACTCGAAGAGTTGCGCGCCGTTTCGCTCGCCTTGTGCGTCGCTCACGTAATCACGCAGCCGCGCGCGTTCGTACGTCCAGCCGGTGATGATGGCGGCGAGCGCCTGTACGTCCGCTTGGCCGTAGCCGCCATTGACGCCGAGCGTGTGCAATTCAAGGATTTCGCGAGCGAGGTTTTCGTTGATCCCGGTCGGTCTGCCGCCGCCGGGGAGTCGTCGCGCGCGACGCGGATTTTGCGCAGCGCGGCTGTTCGGGCCGATTGAGAGCCAATTGTCGAGATAGACAATCATGCCGGGATGTTTGCTCGACGCGCGCAGCATGTCAGCAAACTTGCCGCTCACGTGCGGGCGGATCGCGTCCTTCTCGAACGAGGGCGGCAAAGCGATCGCGGCGGGCTTCGCCGTCGAGACCGTGAAATGGTTCGACCAGAAATGCACCAGCCGCTCGTGCACGGGGCGCTCGCTGGTGATTGCGGCTTCGAGCCGTGCCGCGACAGCGCGGGTAGCGCGTTCGCGAAAATTCTCGACGAAATCCTCTTCGACCGAAAGTCGGCGCAATTCTTCTTGCGTCACGCCCTGGCGCTCGGCGCGCTCTTCAATGCGCGCGGCGTTGCCGCCGTTGAGCCGGCGGCGCGCGAGCCAGCGGCCAAACGCAAGCAGATCGTCCTCCGCCGGCGGCAGCGCCGCGATTTGCGCCGGCAACGACGTGGGCTGGCTCAATTGGCTCTTCACCCAGCCGCGCGGGTCGCCCGCGATGGCGCGCAATTCGCCGGGGCGTGGGCCGAAGCCGAAGCGGTGCGCGGCGATGACCGCGAGATTGAGATCGGGCATAGGCGCCTCTCCGATCTCAGTCTAACGCAAAACCCGCCCGCATCCGTCGCAAAGAAAAAGGGGAGCCGTTGGGCTCCCCTTTGGAACTTCGAATGTCGCGCCGGCTCAGAGCGGGCGGACGTTGATCTCCATGTTTTCGAGCGGCAGCTCGACCATCATGCCGACGCGTGCGGATTGCACGTCGTCAAAGCCCGTGGCGCGGGCTTCGGCCACTTGCATCTGCGCCGCGATCGGTGTGTCGGCGCCGGTGAGTACGACCATGCCGGTGTTGGAGGCGCTGGCTTGCGCTGCGATCTGTGCCGCAGTGGCCGGGCCGTTCATCGTCGCGTGGCGCTCGCTGGTGGCATTTTGCAGCACGACGTCGGCGTCGCGCGCGGCGGCCGCACCGGCCACCTGGCCGTCACCGCCGACCACGATCGAACGACCGCGATAATCGAAGCGATAGGCGACGCGGCCGCTGAACGCGTCCTCTTGCGTCGTGAAGGCGGAGACGACCAAGCCGTCAGCCTCGAACACGATCACTGAGCGACCTGGCTCCGGCGACGGGCCCCAGGCTTGCAGGCCGCTGCTGGCGCCATCGAAGCCGCCAGCTTGATTCAAGCCGTCGACCAGGCGTTGCGTTTCGGCTGGGCCGTAGACCGGCAGCACCGCGCCGCCATTGCGCGAGGCTGCGTTGTAGACGGCGGCCAAATCCGCGACTTGGGGCATGTCAGCGTCTGTTAGCAGCACTGCGCCCAAACGATCCATCGGGATGTTGCGGCGGCTCAGCGAGGACGCAGCGCCCGTGCCGGCGTCGACGATGAAGAGACGGCCCGCAGCCACAACCGCCAAGCAGGGCTTTTGCTCGACCGATGTCGGGTCGCCGCAGACGATGGCGCGTAGCGCTGTCGTGTCGAAGAGATTTTCGTTCGCTGTAGCCTGCTGCTCCTCATAGGCAGCGTAGGCGCGCGCGATGGCTTCCTGACCCTCAGGCGTTTGCGAGCCGACAATCCAGCCGCCCCAAAACAAACCCGAAAGCGTCACGAAGATCGCAGATGATTTGCCGATCGCGTTCATGATTTCCGACCCCGTTCAAACGCGCGCCGCGGCGCGTTGACGTTAACCCCATCCAGCGTCACTAACCCAAAGTATGAGTCGCGCAAACTCGGTTAAGGAGTGGTTTCCACAGCTATGTGCTGCGTGCTCACAAGCGCCGAAACGAATGCAAAAAACATGAGAAAATCATCATATTGGTTAACGCGCTCGGATTATGGCGTTCGGCCTAAATGGTTAACGCGATGAAGCGCGTTTTGGTGTTCGACTCTGGCGTCGGCGGGCTCTCCGTGCTCGACGCGATCGCGGCGTCGGGCCATGCGCTCGAATTGGACTACGTCGCCGACAATGCGTGGCTGCCCTACGGGCTAAAGTCCGACGCCGAATTGCGCGCGCGCGTGCCGGCTTTGCTGACGCGGATGGTGGAGCAATGGGCGCCGGAGCTTGTGGTTGTGGCGTGCAACACGGCCTCCACCATTGTGCTCGATGCCGTGCGCAGCGCGCTGGCGATCCCGGTGGTGGGTGTCGTCCCGCCGATCAAGCCCGCGGCCGCGCTCACCCGCACGGGCGTCATCGGCTTGCTCGCAACGCCGGCCACGGTTCGCCGCGCCTATACCAACGACCTCATCACCCAATTCGCGCCCGATAAGAGGGTGGTGCGGTTCGGCTCGTCAGCGCTCGTGGAAGCGGCCGAGAGCAAATTGCGCGGCGAGCCTTCGGGCGAAGCTGCGATCACAGAGGCGATGGAAGGGCTGTTTGGCGCGCCGGGCGGTGGTGAGATCGATGTCGTCGCACTTGCCTGCACGCACTTTCCGCTCCTGGCGCAGGAGCTTGCCGCCGCAGCGCCGCGGTCGTGCGTCTGGCTCGACAGCGGCGAAGCGATCGCGCGCCGCGTCGCCAATGTCCTGATCTCCAGTCCCGGACAAGCGCGCACGCATCGCGCCGCGTTCACGGACGCCGCCGCCGCGAGCGAATTGTTCCCGGCATTCCAAGCACGCGGCTTTACCGCTGCCGCCGCGGTTTCCGGCGCGCCGCATTTCGACGTGCAGCTGCTTTCCGATTTTGCATCGGTCTGAAATGCGTGTCGTTTCAGCGACTGTTGCGCGACCTGCGCTGTGAGCATCGGCACGACGCATTGCACGATCGTGTCGAGCTAGTAACGATGCGCCAACGACAAGCATGATCGGGGCGGGGAAGAGCATGACGCACGCGTTCGGCGACACACCGCTGGGGCTCAGTTCGCAGATTTTAAATCTGGCCTCGGTGTTGACGCGCAAAGCCGCGCTTAAAGTGCCGCGCTATCAGCGCCCCTATACCTGGGGCGAGCGCGAAGTGCGCCAGCTGATCCAGGATTTGTGGCGCGCCTATCAGCGCCGCGCCTCATTCTATTTCATCGGCCAGATCGTGCTGGTGAAGAACGCCGGCAAGCTTGAGATTTCCGACGGTCAGCAGCGTCTTTCCACGCTGACCATGATTATTGCGTACGTGCGCGATCGCTTGCCGGGGCGCGCGCGGCACTACCAGGCGCTTATCATGGATGGCGACCAGCCTAGGCTTTTCCTGCGTGAAGAAGATGCGAATTTTTATCGCGGTTATGTGCAGGAGCCGGGCCAGATGTCGGCGCTGGCGCAGCACGCTGAGATCGGCATCGATTCAAAGGATTTGCTCGTCGGCGCCGCGCGCACCATCGAAAGCGAACTCGCGCGCTTGGATGACCGCGAACTCGACGCCTTCATCTCCTACGTCGCCCGCGCCTGCACGCTGAACGTGGTCGATGCGGACGAGCGCGGCTGCGCGCAGACCGTGTTCAACACGCTCAACAAGCGCGGCTCGCCGCTCTCGCATGCCGACATCATCAAGAGCGATCTCCTCGAAAACTCGAAGCTCTCCAACGCCGAGGCCGAAGCTGCCGCCCGCAAATGGGAGCAGATCGAGGATATGTTCGAGCGCGAGAATTTCGCGAAATTGCTCTACATGATGCCGTTTCTGCTCACGGGCGAGCCGCTGCTTTCGCCGGGCGATCTCGCGGCGTTCCGCACGGCGGTGGACCGCGCCGGCGGCGTGCGCACGTTCCTGTTCGATCAGCTGCCGCGTTATGCCGAGGCGCTGCGCGCCGTCTTCACCGGCTCGATCGATGTCGGCCCGTACAGCGCCGAGGTAAACCGGCGCGTGAAGATGATGAAGCAGGTCGAGGAATGGGATTGGGCGCCTGCCGCGATCGCGTTTCTGGCCGAGCACGCCAGCGAGCACGAACGCGCGCGCAAATTCTTCCAAGCGCTTGATCGCTACGCCTTCGCCTGCGAACTCGGCGTCATCGACAACCGGGTGCAGGAAAAGCGCTACGAGCGTGCTGTTAAAGGCGTGGGCGACGACAAGCAGCTCCATGGCGAGAAGGGCGCGCTTGAACTTAGCCACGCCGAGCATCTGAAATTCATCGCGACGCTCAATCGCTCGCGCAAGCGCGACCGCCAGCGTCGCCTGCTGCTGATCCGGGTCGAAGCGGCGATGCCGGGCGGCAGCGTGCTGACCATGACGGACGACGCCACCGTCGAACACATCATGCCCAAGAGCGGCACCAATTGGTGGAACGAGCGCTTCCCGGACTCGGCGCTGCGCGGCGAACTCTGCCATTTGCTGGGCAATTTGACCCTGATCACCTACGAGCAGAACAAGGTGGCCGACAACAAGCCGTTCCCGGAGAAGAAGCGCATTCTTTTCAATTGGCCAGGCGCGCCAATCCATGCGCTGACCAAATCCATCGCCAATGTCGATGAATGGACGCTCGACGTGATCGAGCACCGCCACGAAGAGCTGGTGCGCATCCTATGCGAGGATTGGGGCCTGGTGCGCGCGGACGACTGAAGCGGGCCGCACCGCCTTAACCACTCGCTAACCAAACCCGCGCCAATTTTTAACCTCGCATTCATGCCTGGGGCGAGGGGCGCTCTCTATGTCGTTGCTGTACGCGGTCGTTTTCGCGACCCGCTGCCGATCCAACCACCATCGCATCGCGGTGGACGCGCTGCGCCATCTGCGCGCGCCGGCGGCCGAGGATTGGCGCAACCTCTTGCTCCACTACCACGACGAATATCTCAAAGGCGCGAAGGCGCCTGACGAAGTGTTCAAGGACTTCAAAAACCACGTGCTTCACGTGCGCGACGGCAATTGGGGCGGCGCGGTTGAGGCGTGCGAAGAATGGTATCGCCGCACAGTGCGCGCGCTCGCCGCGAAGGACTGGCGGCAGGCCGCGTGGTCGGCCGGCGTGATGAGCCATTATTACGCCGACCCGATCCAACCGTTCCACACGCACCAAACGGAAGAAGAGGGCGTCATCCACCGCGCGGTCGAGTGGAGCTTCTCGAAATCGTACAAGACCTTCCAGCAAATTCTTGAGCGCGATCTCGGCGGCTATCCTGATGTGGCTGTGCCGTCAGGCGACAAATGGCTGGCCGAGATGGTGCTGGCCGGCGCGAAGGCGTCGAACCCCCACTACGAATTGGTGATCGATCATTACGACCTCGCGAAAGGCGTGAAGGATCCGCCGGCAGGTCTCGATCAAGAATTGAAGGACACGATCGCCAAGCTCGTTGGGCATGCGGCCGTTGGCTTTTCGCGCATTCTAGATCGCGCCTTCGAAGAAGCCGCCGTTGCGCCGCCGAAAGTGGGCGGGGCGCTGCAAGCGTTTTTCCTCGCGTTGGAAGCGCCGATCCAAGCCGTGCTCAAGCTGATGGACGATGCGGCGGCGCGCAAAGAAGTCGAAGCGCAATACGAAGAATTCCGCCGCACCGGCAAAGTGCGCAACACGCTCGGCGAAGACGACAAGGTCGTGCGCGCGCTTTACGCCGCCGAAGTGAGCAAGACGCCGCTGTCATCGCTGGACGCGAAATGGCCGCGCGAGATTGGCGCCCAAACCGGTGAAGGCGCACCCGCGCGTGGGAGGGCAAAGTCTGCGCCGAAGCCCGCACCGAAACCTGCGCCCAAGCCAAAACCCGTCGCCGTTGCGACGCCGGCGCCGCAAGTGGAGTCAGCGCCCGCACCGAAGCCCAAGGCTGAAAAGGCTCCGAAGCTTGCGGCCGTCGCGCCTGTCGCCGAGCCGGTAGAGCCGGCAGCACCTATTGTAGTAGTGGAAACGCCAACGCCCGCGCCGAAGCCTGCAAAGGAAGTAATCGTGCCGCGTGAGCTGCCTGTCGGCGCGCCGCGGGCGAAACAGGAAAAATCGCTGCCGCGCTTTACGCTCAACCAAAATGCGCCCGTCGTGCAAGCGCCGTCGATCGGCCCGAAGACAGCCAAGCGCCTTGAAGCTGTCGGGGTGCGGACCATCGCCGATCTGATCGCCGCCAAAGCGGACGAAGCGTCGAAGCAAATCGACGCGCGCCACATCTCGGCGCAAATGATCCGCGATTGGCAGAGCCAAGCGTTGCTGGCATGCACCGTGCCCGGTCTCAAATCACGCGAAGCGCAAGCGCTCGTCGCGTGTGGCGTACGCGATGCACATGACCTGATTGAGATGGATGCGACCGAGCTGTGCGACGGCGTCGCGCGTTGGGGCTTGACAGATGAAGGTCAGCGCGCCTGGGGCACAGCGCCCGCGCCAACCGAAGACGACATCGCCACTTGGATCGAGCGCGCGCGCCGTGCGTTGCAGAACACTAGCGCGACGGTTGCGGCCTAGATCCCCAGCATCGTCAGCACGATTGCGGCGAACATCACAGGCATGATGAAGGCCGTTAGGCCGGAGGCGACGATGCGCGCCGTCTTCACCACGCGGTGGCCTTTGATCGGCTTGTCTTCGCGCGGCGCCAGCGCGAACTTGCACATGAAGGCGAACGCGCCGCCGACAGCCGCAACCGAACCGCCCGCAATCGCGCCGGAGAGAAATCCGGCCCCGCCTGCCGCAAACGCGATCAGACCCAAAATCCCGTGCCCGGAATTCATCACCATTTTCACGATCCGCTCGGCCCGGCCCGCGTCAAAGGTTTTGAACGCAACCGGAGAGAGCACGAACGAAAACAGGATGATCCAACCCAGCGCGGCGCCGGAGAGAACAATCGAGGTGGCCTGAGCGACAGCTTGCATGGCCCGCGCTTAGCATGAGTCGGAAAGGCCGGCTTGGGCCGAAAATCCCGGTTTCGCTGCGCTGCAGCGTGGTTTGGCTGCGTCAGAGCGCGTGACGGCGGGGTCGGGGCTTGCTAGCGATGCGGCAGCAGAACAAAGGCGACCAATGACTTACGCCGCGATAACGGGCTGGGGCAAATGCATGCCGCCGGCCACGCTCACCAACGAAGACCTCTCAAAGTTTCTCGACACCAACGACGAATGGATCGTCAGCCGCACCGGCATGAAGGAGCGGCGCGTCAGTCACGTCTCCGCCACCGAGATGGCCGTGATCGCCGCCAAGCGCGCATTGGCCTGCGCCGGCATCGAGGGCGGGCAAGTCGATCTCATCATCTATGGCTCGTGCTCCAATGACGAGCAGGTGCCGAATTGCGCTTCGGGCGTACAAGTCGCCATCGGCGCGACCAAAGCCGCGTCGATGGATTTGAACACGGCGTGCACGAGCTTTCTCTACAGCTTAACCGCCGCAACTGCGATGATCCGCACCGGCGTTGCAAAGACCGCCATCGTGATCGGCGTCGAACTCATCTCGCCCTTCATGGATTGGGACAATCGCAACGTCGCGGTTCTGTTTGGTGACGGCTGCGCCGCTGTTGTGCTGCAGGCGACGGATAAGCAAGAAGGCATCCTCGGCGAAGAGCTCGGCTGCCTCGCTGATGCGCGCCAAACGCTGCGCGTACGCGGCATGGGCACGGCCTACACCAATCGCGGCGTCACTTCGGGCGACACCGAATGGGATTTCGACGGCCAGGAAATCTTCAAGCGCGCGGTGCAGGGCATGGTGCAGGCCAGCCAAGCGGTGATGAAGAAGTGCGGCGTCACGCCAGACGACATCGATCTCGTCGTGCCGCACCAAGCCAATCTGCGCATCATCGACGCGGTCGTCAGCCGCAGCGGCATCCCGATGGAGAAGGTGATGCTCACCGTGCAGCGCTACGGCAATATGAGCGCAGCGACCGTGCCCGTCGCCCTTGCTGAATCGCTGGAAGAGGGCCGTATGAAACCGGGCGCGCTGGTGTTGATGCCGGCCTTCGGCGCGGGTCTCACGGTGTGTGCGCATTTGGTGCGTTGGGGCGATCGCGTCACGCCGCTGGCGCTGAGCGATGCCGAGCTTCCACCCGTAAAGAAAAGCGCGCTCGACATGGTGCAAGACATCCGCGCGCGCAAACATCGGGACACCTCGAAAGCCGGCCTGCACGGCTTGACCTTCATCGAGCAAATGTAAGGGCCTGCAATTTAGGGTTTTGTGGGCTCGGGGGAGGCCATGAGCATTTGGCTGAAGCTCGCGGCAGGCGCCTTGGTGCTTATCGCTTGCGGCGTGTTGGCGCTGGTGTTGCTGGGCATTTGGCCTGGGCCGAGCGACGTTGATCGGGCGCGTGCGCGCGAGCTCTTCGCCCAAGCTGAAGCCGCCTATCAAAGTGGCGATCAAGCTGCGGCGCTCATGGCGCTCAATGAATCCATCGATCTCGACGCGCAGAACGACGCGCTGCGTCTGCGCTCGAACGTGCTGCTTGCGCGCGGCGATTGCGATTAGCCGGCCGGAACGCGCACGCGGTTTGGCGTGGGCGCACGGGCAGGACGACGCGGTGCGCACGGCGATTGGCGGATGTCGCGCGCGTGGCGGCAGTGCTTGCATGGCGGTGCATTCGCAATGCACGCCAACGCCAGATCAGGCGCCGGCGACAGCGCCCTAATCAGCCGCGCAATTTGGCGAGCATCACGGTGTCGCGGATGCCGATGTGCGTCTTCCAATTGCCGCGCAGCAAGCCCTCGCGTTCGAAGCCGTTGCGCAGGAAGAGGTTGAGTGATGCCGTATTGTCAGGATCGATGTCGGCGGCGATGCGGTGGAGATCGAGCGTTTCGAAACCATAAGCGACGACAAGATTGAGCGCTTTCGAAGCGAAGCCACGCCCCGCCGCATCCGGGCGCAGGATGATGCCGATCTCGCCGACGCCTTCACGCTCCACGAACAATCCAATCCGTCCGAGCGCCTGGCCGCCATCTGTTGTGATCGCCCAGGCATGCGCGCCGGCGATGTCGAGCGTGCCCTGAATATAGGTCGCGGTCTCTTCCACGCTTTTATGCGCGGGACTTGACCAATAATGGTGTGTGCGTTCGTCGCCATGCGCAGCGAATAGCGCGTCGGCGTCGCCAAGCTCAAGCGCACGGAGCACGATGCCCGGCCTTTCAAGTCTTGGCGCGCTCATTGCGCGGCTTCTGCTTCGGCCTTCAATCGTTCGCTGGCGCGTTGTTTGATGCTCTCACTACGCAACTGGCCGCAGGCGGCGAGAATATCGCGGCCGCGCGGGGTGCGGATCGGTGAGGAATAGCCGGCGCGGTTCAGCACTTCGGCGAACGCTTCGATCGTCGCCCAATCCGAGCATTCGTAATTCGTGCCGGGCCACGGATTGAAAGGGATCAGATTGATCTTCGCCGGCACGCCAGCGAGCAGCTTCACCAGCGCCTTCGCCTCGGGCAGTGAATCGTTCACGCCCTTCAGCATCACGTATTCGAACGTCACGCGCTTGGCGTTGCCGAGGCTTGGATACGAGCGGATCGCGGCGAAGAGTTCTTCGAGATTGTATTTCTTGTTCAGCGGCACGAGCTGATTGCGCAGCTCGTCATTCGTCGCGTGCAGCGAGATCGCCAGCATCGCGCCGGTGCGCTCACCGAGTTCTTTGATCTTCGGCGTGACGCCCGCCGTCGATACCGTGATGCGGCGGCGACCGATCGAGATGCCATCGCCGTCCGAGATCGTGTCGATCGCTTCAGCGACATTGTCCAAATTGTAGAGCGGCTCGCCCATGCCCATGAACACAATGTTCGTGAGCTCACGGTCGCCGTCATTGAGCGGGCGCTCTTGCGTCGGCCATTCGCCGAGCGCATCGCGCGCGATCATCGCCTGCGTGACGATCTCGGCGGCGGTCAGATTGCGCACCAGCTTTTGCGTGCCGGTGTGGCAGAAGGTGCAATTCAGCGTGCAGCCGACTTGGCTCGATACGCAGAGCGCACCCGCCTTGCCGACGCCCGGAATGAACACGGCTTCCGCTTCGGTGCCCGGCCCCAAACGGATCAGCCATTTGCGCGTGCCGTCGGTGCTGATCTGCTGGGTGACGATTTCCGGGCGCGCGAGCGTGTAGTGCTCCGCGAGCGTTGCGCGCAATTCCTTGGCGACATTGGTCATCGCCGCGAAATCGGTGACGCCATAATGGTAAATCCAACGCCACAGCTGTTCGGCGCGCATGCGCGCCTTCTTCGGCTCGACGCCAATGGCGACAAGCTTTTCAGCCAAAGCCGGCTTGGAAAGCCCGGCGAGAGAGGGCAGAGCAACGCTCATGGCGGCGTTATGGGGATGATGCTGCATCGCCGCAATCCCTAACCCTCTCGTGAGCGGGCGCGGTAACCCTTGCGGGCCATGTTTTTGCAGGTTTAGGTTCCGGCTCCCATGAGGGAGGGAGCAAAACCATGAATGATTATAGCAGCGGCGATCCGACGGCCGCGATGGCCGGCATAATGGGCGCGATGGGCCTGGTCTGGCTCGCCGTCATCGTCTTCTTCATTTTCCTCTATTGGAAAATCTTCTCGAAGGCCGGCTTCTCGGGCTGGCTTTCGCTTCTGCTGCTCGTGCCGATCGTGAACTTCATCGTCATCATCTGGTTCGCGTTCGCGGACTGGCCGGCGCTCAAGAAAGCCCAATCCTAACGCTTCACGCGTAGGGCCTCCGTCATCTCTGGCGGAGGCCCGCCTGGCATGATCGGGCGGGCGGGGTAGCCGCCATGCGCGAGCAGGCGATCATACATGACGAGCGCGCCGGCGAGGCCGACATTCAAGCAAAACTTGGTCGGGATCTGCACAATGTGGGCGCAGCGTTTCACCAGCTCCGGCGAGAGCGAGCCGCGCTCCTGGCCCAACACATAAGCAGCCGCCTGCGGATGCTGAAACCGCGGCAGCTCCACGGCGTCATCCGTCAGCTCAACGCCAACCAGCGCGCAGCCTTTCGGCAGCCGCATCGCTTCCAAATTGTCCCACGTATAATAGGGCACGTGATCGAAGCTGCGTGACGTGTCGCTATTGTAGGCCTCACGCACTTTCGGATGCGCGTCGATCGTAAAGAAGAAGCTCGCGCCAAACGCATGCGCCGTGCGCATCAGCGCGCCCACATTCATCGGCTTCGAAATGCCCTCAGCCCCAATCCCGAAATAGCCGCGCATTACCAGAGCCTGAGCCACCAATCGCCGCGGCGGCGTTGGCAATTTTCGTACGGGCCGTCATGCACGCCGGTGAGCGATGCGCCGCCGCCGGCTTCGGTATAAATCACGGTGCCGTTCGAATACGCGCCTTCGCCCATTTGCGGCAGACGGTGCGTTTCGCCGCCAGCGTACACTTCCGCGGCGCCCGCCGCGAAGCGTAGGCTGAACGCCTTATCGTTGGCGCAGCGCCAATTCAGGCGTTCGCCCTCGCTCAAACTCTGCGCGCTTTGGCAGGCGGCGAGCGTCAGCAACGCCGCGCCGAGCACAATGATCTTCCGCATTGGAGTTTCTCTCCGTGTTAGCCGTGGCGGCAATTCGTGTAGGGCCCGCCAGCCGCGCCGTTCAGCGTGGCTTCGCCCTGGTGTTCCCAATATTCGACGCTGCCGTTCGAATAGCGCGCGCCGGAGCCAGATTGCGCGACGGGCAGATTGTAAAGTTGCCCGCCTGCGAACACTTCCGCCGAATTGCCATCAAACCGCACCGAGAACGCCGCGCCGCCCGTGCAACGCCAATCCGTACGCGGGCCGCCCGCGCGACCAGTGCTGGCGCAGGCCGCGAGCGCAAGCAGCGCAACGCCCAGAACAAGTTTCTTCATGGCGGGACCTCTCATCTAAACGTCTTCACTTCACGCAAGCCGCGCGCATTGGCGAGCCCGCGCTTCATGCCTTGGCTGGCGAACGGCGCGGTGACATTGCCGGCCGCGTCCACCGCGATCAATCCGCCATAGCCGCCCAGGCCGCGCACGTCCTCGATCACAGCCGCCGCAGCGCTTTCCAGCGTTTGGCCAGCGTAGGCGATACGCGCTGATACATCGGCGGCGGCGTTCACGCGCATGAAATATTCGCCAAGCCCGGTGCAGGAGACGGCCGCACGTTGATCGGCCCAGCAGCCGGCGCCAATGATCGGCGTATCGCCGACGCGGCCGGGCATCTTGCCATGCAAGCCGCCCGTCGAGGTCGCCGCCGCCAGCTTGCCGCTCGTATCCAAAGCCACCGCGCCGATGGTGCCAGCGCCCGGCAAGCCGCTCTCAGCCGGAACGTAATAGCTCTTCGGGTCGTCCACACGCTCGAAGCTTTGTTCGCCGGCAAACGCCGAGGCGCCATCGCCGACCAGCAGCACGTGTGATGTATTCTCCATCACCCCGCGCGCCACGCGCACGGGCGAGATAAAGCCGCGCAACGCCGCCACCGCGCCCGCCGCGCGCGTCGCGCCATCCATCACCGATGCATCAAGCTCCACGACACCGGCCGCGTTCGGCGCAGCGCCCTTGCCGGCGACGTGCAAGCCGCTCGCTTCCAGCGCGCCGGCCATCGCCACGACCACGTCGAGCGCGCACATGCCTTTGGCGAGCATGGCCGCGCCCCGATCGAGCAGGGCGGCCATATGTTCTTCTTCCTGCTGATAGGCGCGTTCTGCGATCGCGCCGGCGCCGCCATGTAGCGCGATGGCCCAGTTTCCGTTCATGGCGGCTCTATAGCCTGCCTCCACGGAATTTGCGCTATGGGCGCTCGGCGGGCAGCTGGGTTTTTCCCGTCAGACGCCCCTCGCGCCAACCGACATAAAGCGCGACCAAAGTGGCGGTAGGAATGAAACCATCGGCCTGGTCGGTGAAGTCGACCATTTCCCAGAGGTTCACGAGGCCAGCCGGCCCCCACATGGCGAACAACACCACCGTGCCGACGCCCTCCGTGACCGTGCCAAAAATGGGGATGCGCCCCAAGGTCAGGTCAAAGAGGTCGATGACGACCGAAAATGCCAAACGGATGAAGTAGCCACGCCGCGTCATAGCGCTAGTTTGTACCCTCGGCGCCAAGCCGGCTAGAAGAATTGTACGTACGACGTCGGCCGAGCCCGGCCGCGAGGGAGTCACGATGAAAGCGCTGCTGAGCAAACAAGTTGGTCCGCCGGAAAGCCTGGAACTGACCGAGCTGCCCGATCCCGTCGCCGGGCCGGGCGAAGTCGTGATCGCGGTGAAGGCCGCCGGTACGAACTTCCCAGACGCGCTGATCATCGAAGACAAATACCAATTCAAACCCGAGCGCCCGTTTGCGCCGGGTGGCGAGATCGCCGGCATTGTCGAAAGCGTCGGTGAGGGCGTGACGCGCGTAAAAGTCGGCGACCGCGTGATCGGCTCGATCGGCTGGGGCGGTTATGCGGAGAAAGTGAAGGCGCCGGCTGATCGCACCTCGCCAATTCCAGAAGGCATGCCGTTCGATGAAGCGAGCGCCTTCGTGCTCACCTACGGCACCTCGTATTACGCGCTGAAAGATCGCGGCGCACTCAAGGCCGGCGAGACCGTACTTGTGCTCGGCGCCGCGGGCGGTGTCGGCGTCGCGGCAATCGAACTCGCGAAGGCGATGGGCGCGAAAGTCGTCGGCGCGGTATCGACCGAGGAGAAGGCCGCGTTCGCCAAGAGCGTCGGCGCCGACGAGACGGTGATCTATCCGGCCTCCGGCATGTCGAAGCAGCAGGGCAAGGACCTCGCAGAGGCGTTCAAGAAAGCCACCGGCGGCGGCGCCGACATCGTCTATGACGCGGTCGGCGGCGATTATTGCGAGCCGGCTCTGCGCGCGATGAATTGGGAGGGCCGCTATCTCGTGATCGGCTTCCCGGCCGGCATCCCAACGCCGCCGCTCAATCTCACGCTCTTGAAGAGCTCGTCGATCGTTGGCGTGTTCTGGGGGGCTGCGGTTGCGCGTGATCCCAAGGGCCACGCGGCGAACATGCAGGAATTGTTCAAGCTCTATGCCGACGGCAAAATCAAGCCGCGCATCTCGGCGCGTTTCCCTTTGGCCGAAGGCGGCAAAGCCATTCGCGCACTGATGGATCGCACCGCCACGGGCAAGCTCGTGGTGACGATGGAATGAGTGCGGGCGCGGCCATCGTCGCGGCATGGCTCCTGTGGTTGGTCACATGGGTCATGGCCGCGGGATGGAGCGCGCGCACTGCGTCGCATCACGATCTCGGCGCCGAAAGCCCCAGCCGGGTGCTGACGCTCGCCGCGCTCGTGATGCTGATCGCGTCTTATTATCCCGTCGGCTTCGCAGTGTTGTGGACGACGCCCGCCGCTCTGGGCTGGGCGATGTTTGCACTCGTGGCTGCGGGGCTCTTGTTCACATGGGCCGCGCGGCTGCATCTCGGCCCCTTATGGTCGAGCACTTCCGCGCCGACTGAAGCCCATCGCATCGTCGATACCGGCCCTTACGGCATCGTGCGCCATCCCGTGTATGCGGGGCTTCTGCTTGCGGCGATGGCGACAGCGGCGGAACGCGGGCGCATCGAGGCGATCGCGGGTGCGCTCGTGCTGATCGCCGGCGTGTCGCTGCGCGCAAAGTTGGAAGAGCGGTTCTTGCGCCGCGATCTGGGCGACGGTGCATACGCTGCTTACCGCCGTCGCGTGCCGATGCTTTTGCCATTCACAAAAATTTCGCCGGCCGCATCCGAGCGCTGAAGCGGCGGCGGATAGGAGGGAGCGGGTTGCCATGATGGCGCGCGCCGCTTAGGTCGAACCCGATCTCGGAGATTTAGAATGAAACGACGCGGTTTTTTGGCTGGCCTTGTGATGGCCGCTTCCATGCTGGCCGCTTGTGCGAGCACACCAGCCGCGTCAGACGCGCCGTCCGCCGGCTTTACCTCCGAGCGCATCAGCATCACCACACAAGGCGAAGGCCGCGATGTGATCTTCATCCCGGGTCTCAGCTCTTCGCGCGAAGTCTGGAACACGACCGTCGCGGCGTTGGGCGACGGTTATCGCGTGCACATGGTGCAAGTGAACGGCTTTGCCGGCGCACCGGTCGGGGCCAATGGCGATGGCCCGGTGGCGGCGCCCGTTGCCGAAGAGATCGCGCGCTACATTCGCGAAGAAGGCCTGCAGCGTCCGGCCGTGATCGGCCATTCGATGGGCGGCACGATGGGGATGATGCTCACGGCGCGCCATTCCGATCTGGTCGGCAAGCTGATGGTCGTCGACATGTTTCCGTTCATGGGCGCCATGTTCGGCGGCGCGAATGCCACGGCCGAAAGTGTGACGCCGATGGCGGATCAAATCCGCACGATCATGCGCTTGTCGCCGCAAGGCGTGGTGTCGGAGCAAACCCGCCAGACCATCGACGGCATGGTTCGCACCGAAGCCGCACGCCCGGCCATCATCGAACATGCCCGCACCAGCAACGTGCCCACCATCGCCAACGCGTTCCACGAATTGATCGTCACCGATCTGCGCCCAGAGCTTGGCAACATCACACAACCCATGACGGTGCTTTACGTCATCCCGCCGCAAGCGCCGATCACACCCGAGCAATACGATGCGTACATGCGCATCTCATACGCAGGCGTGCCGCAAGCGCGGATCGTGAAGATTGAAGAGAGCTACCATTTCATCATGATCGATCAATTCGATCGCTTCATGGGCGAAGTACGCACCTTCCTCGCCGAGTGACGCTCACATCGTCTGCGCCAGGCGCAGCACGCCCCAGATGATCAGGATTTGCGCAGCGGCGTAGGTCCACCACACCACCGGCGCGGTGACACGTCGCGCCGGTGAATCTGGCGGCAAGCGGAAAAGCTCCGCCGCGAGCACAAAGTCGCTCACCAGGAAGCTCAGCGCGCCGATCATCGCGGGCCAACCCGGCCAAGGCAACCACATGGCCGCGACGCCCATCAAAGTGATCGCCAGGGCATAGGGCACGACGCCCAGCGCCATCCAGCCCAGCTTCGGCGCCATCCAGATCAAGAACCCAATCGCTGTCGCGATCACGAGAGCCATCGCAATGTAGCGCGGCAGCAGGGGGGCATTGTCGCCCGAGAAGAACCACACCGCGCCGAAGATCAGCACGTAAAGCAATTGCGCGATCAGGAAGGAGAGGATGCCGAACGGCAGCAGCCATTTCTTGTCGAACGCCAGGAAGAAATCGCCGAACGCCGACGCGATCACCGCCAAGATCAAAGGCGCCGGCGCGCCTGCGACCTGGAGTGCGCCTGCGAACGCCGCCATGAACAGCGTCTTCACGCTGGCCCGCAACCAGCCATGCGGTCGGTTCAGAAAATATGTGCCGTACGCGATCGCCGCGGCCGTGCCTAAAGCGGCGAGCCCCCAAAACGCCGGACCAAATTCCATACCCATCAAATGGCCCTTCGATTCTATCGCCGTTCAGGTAGAGCGATGTTACATTGAATTGAGGGCATAGGGGGTAGTGATGGCGTCTCCACTTTGGCGCATAAAAATGTTGGCCGCGGCTTCGGTCGCCGCGCTCTTGGCCGCGTGCGCCACGCCGCCGACGACGCCGGAAGAACTTGAGGCGCAGGCCTGGCTCAACGCCCAACGCCAAGATTCGCCCTTCGCCTACGAAGAATATCTCCGCACCTACAGCACATGGCCGAACGCCGAAGGCGCCCGTGCGCGCGTGGCGGCCTTGATGGCGCAGGAGCGTGAAGCGTGGGCCCGCGCGTCGCAGATCGACACCGAGGCGGCCTACGAGAATTATCTCTCGCTCTATGCTTGGGGCCTGGACGCCGGCCGTGCCGAAGCCCGTCGCGCAGCACTGGCGGCGCCGCGTTTAGCCGCTGCGGAGCGCGCAGCATGGGCGGAAGCGGCGCGCATCGACCGGATCGAGGCCTATGAAGGCTTTCTCAATGCATGGCCGAGCGGCGCGAACGCCGAGGAGGCGCAGGCGCGGCTCAATTATCTCTGGAACACGGACGAAGGCGCTTGGATTCGCGCGCGCCGGCTCAATGCGCCCGGCGGCTATGCCGATTTCCTGCGCGCTTATCCGCGCTCGCCCTATGCGATCGAAGCCCGTCGCGCGCTCGATCATTTCCGCTTCCTGGACGATGCCGCTTGGGATCAAGCGCGCCGTCGCGACAGCATTCGCGAGTACGAGGATTATCTGCGTGATTATTCCGATGGTGTGCACCGTTACGATGCGGAACAGCGCATCTATTATCTCCGCGCCGAGGATCGGAACGCTTGGGATCGCGCCACACGCCGCGACACGATCGATTCCTACGAATTCTATCTGAGCAACCAGCGCGACGGTCGCTATCGCGACGATGCGCGTCGCCGTATTCGCCAATTGCAGGAAACGCAGAACAATCCGCCTCCGCAACCACCGCCAGTTACGCCACCGCCTCCACCTCCGCCAAACACGAACCCACCGCCGCCACCGCCACAACACGGCAACAATCCGCCGCGCCCGCGTCCGCCTGTGACGCCACCGCCAGCACCGCCGTCGCCGCCCGCTGCGCCACCGCCGCCACCACCGCCACCACCACCACCACCACCACCACCACCACCACCACCACCACCAGCTCCTCCACCTCCACCGCCACCGGCGCAGCAAACGGATCCGCACAGCACTGGAATCACGACGAACGAACCTTGATCGTCGGAGAGGTGAGCGTGCCAAAGCAGCGCGGTTTCGCGCGGAAACCTGGGTTTTCGCGCAACACTGCGCCTGCGGCGCTGCGTCGCGAACGGCCAAAACCCCGGTAAATCAGCTTTTTTGCATTGCGACTCAGAGGGGGGCGTGTCAGGGAATCCGCGCAGACGTGCAAAAAGCCCGAAAAACAGGGGTTTTTGACGCACTTGTGGGGAAGCGTAGTCACGCTCCATCAAGATTTGAGTGTCATCACTCGGGACGTCGCCGGTGAGTAGAGGTCATTAGAACCGCGCATTATCGGCGATTTCGTTGAGTTTAACGCACGACAACCTTTTCAGAGAGGAATGCAAATGGCGAAGAAAGTTGTGAAGAAGGCCGCGAAGAAGGCGCCTGCGAAGAAGGCCCCGGCCAAGAAGGCGAAGAAGGCCGCTGCGCCGGCGCCGAAGGCCGTGAAGGTCACCGCGACGGCCGGCAAGACGGTCACCGCGTCGGCCCTGTTGCAAACGGTCGCCGACCACCTCGGCGTGAAGAAGTCGGAAGCCAAGGCGCTGACCGAAGGCTACCTCGACGTCGTGAAGGCCTACGTCATGAAGGGCGCCAAGGTTAAGATCGGCGACATCGGCATGATCATGATCCGCGCCCGCAAGGCCCGCATGGGCCGCAACCCGCAAACGGGTGAGCCGGTGAAGATCAAGGCGTCGAAGAAGCTGGCGTTCCGCCAGTCGGCCGTGATGAAGGCCGCTGTCGCCCGCTAAGGGCGGCGCGACGACGCAAATTGAAATGACCCTTTCGGGTTGTCGAGACGGCCGGCGTGCTACGAAGCGCCGGCCGTTTTTCGTGGAGTGGAGAAGCGCGCGTGCGGGCAATCCTGATTGCAGCAGCTTTGGCCGCTTCGGCGCTTGTCGGGTCCGGCGCGCGCGCTGAACCCGCTGCGTGCGATGTCTCCGCCGCCGATCGCGCCTGGATCAATCGTGCGCTCGGCGCCTGGCGCTACAGCGCAGACGCCATCACCGGCGCCAAGGTCAGCCAAGCCTTCGACACCGTGTTCTTTGATGAAGCCTGCGTCCTGGTCAGCCCCAATGCGCTCACCGCCGAAAGTCTCGACGCCATCATCTGGACGGCCACGCCGCATGATGGCGAGATCGAGCTGCCCAATGGCGATAAAATGCCAGCCAGCGTCACCTCGTTCGCCGATGCCGGCGGGGATGACGATTTCTTCGTCATGTCCACGCCGAGCCTCTGGGAGGCGGCTGGCGTGCGCAATGACGCGCTGGGGCTCGAGACCATGATGGTCGCCGTGTTGCTGCACGAAGGCGCGCACCTGGCCCAGGTTGACACCTATGGCGCGCGCATGAGTGCATTGGTCGAGTTCAATCAGCTCCCCGAGGATTTCAACGACGACACGATCCAATATCGCTTTGGCGATGATCCGGCGTTCGAAGCGTCGATCGCGCGCGAAACAGATTTGTTGTTCCAAGCCGCCGCCGCACCGGATCGGGCTGGCGCCCGCCAATATGCAGGCGAGGCGCTGGCGCTCATGCACGCGCGCCACACGCGTTGGTTCGTGGGTGACGACGCCTATCTCAGCGAAGCCGAGTACATCTGGCTGACGCTTGAAGGCGCCGGTCAATGGGCCGGCTATCGTTGGCTGATAGATCCAAATGGCGGCGACATCTCCGAAGAGATCGCGATGGCGCATTTTGCGCGACGTGGCCGCTGGTGGTCGCAGAATGAAGGCATCGCGCTCGCCCTCGCGCTTGATCGCATCGCCGGCCCGCGCTGGCGCCGCCACGCCTTCGGCGATGGTGCTGAGACACTGCCCGCCATGCTGGAGCGCGCGTTGCGCTAGACGAGTGCGGCAATTTCTGCGGGCGTGTCGAATAGGTGATCTGGCGCATGCGCGCGCAGGAGAGCCGGCGTCGCATAGCCCCAAGCGACCGCGCCGCAGGCGATCTTGGCCTTTCGCGACGCCTCGATATCGCGCGTCTCATCGCCAATCGTTATGGCGTGCGCGGCGCTCACGCCAGTCCGCTTGAGCGCTTCGCGAAACTTCGAAGCCTTGCCGAACATCGACGCATTGCAGGCAAAGCGCGAGATCAATGCCGCGTTCTCCGCGCCTAAGGCGCGTCGGATCGTTATTTCAGAATTGGAACTCACGATCGCCAGCTTGGCGCCCGCGTCATGCAGCGTCCGCAACATCTCGGGCACGCCGTCGAACAGGGGCGGCGGTGGCGCCTCGTCAGCCAGTCGGCGTACATAGGTCGCGATCTGTGGCAGCCGCCACAAGCTCACGCCGACCTCGCGCATGATCGTGCGATTGTCCTTACCGCGTAACTCCTCGATCCGTTCGCGGCTGAGCTGGCGCAATCCAAACCGCGCCGCCACCTTGTTCATCGCCTCGAACATCCAAGGCCCGCTGTCGGCCAGAGTGCCGTCGAAATCGAAGATGAAGAGCTGATAGCGCATGATGAGGCGTTGGGAATTTCTAATTCACAGCCGGCCGGTTCGCGGCCATCTGCGCGATGACGACGCCGACGACCATGATCGCCAAGCCCGCTGCGCGCATCAGATCGATCGGCTTATGCGGCGCGCCGAACAGGCCGAAATGGTCGATCATGGCGGAGGAGGCGATCTGGCCAGCCACCACCAGCATCACTGCATTGCCGACGCCAAAGCGCGGCGCGAGGAAAGTGACCGAGAGCAAATAAAACGCCATGCCAAAGCCGGCGACGAGTTGCAGCGGCGTCGCGCTCTTCAGCAAGCGCCAATCGAACGCCGCGCCACCCGTAGCGATCGTGAACGCCGCCACCATCGCAAACGCGCCGCCGACAACGATCAGCGCAGCGACTTGCGGATTGTCGAACGTCCGCCCCATTGCGCCGCTCAACGCCGCCATGATCGGGATCAGCACGCCCGCGACGATGGAAAGTGCGGCGTAGAAGGCGAGCGTTTGCGTATTCATGTTGCGCAATAATCCTTGAGCAGCGGCGCGAACGCGTGCGGCGCGTCCGTCACGTGCTTTTGCCAATCTTGGTGAGAGGCGTCATCGGCGCCATCGGTGACGAATTTCACACACGCGAACGCTATGCCCTCAAGCGCGCAGACCTTCGCGTAGGCGTAAGCTTCCATATCGACCAGCCCGCACGGAATGGGCGATTGCCCCTGCAGGAATGAATCGCCGGCGCCGCATGTTGCGCTCGCCAAATGAGGGAAGCGTCGCCGCATTTCGAGCGTCGCGGGCACGTCTTCAAACGGCGTCGCGCCTAGCGCAAAGCCAAGCCCCGTCACGTCCATATCACGCTGTGCGAAGCGATCAGCTTCCACCAACACGCCGCGTGCGAATTCATGGCTTCCAGCAGAGCCGAGATTGAGCACGTAGGGATAAGTTACCTCGCGCACCTTTGCGTCCGTCAGCGCTTTCATCAGGCCGTAGGCGGCGTTGATCTTGCCGAGCCCGGTGTAAACGACGTCAAAGCCGGCGGCTTCGATCAATCCTTCGCTTTCAACCGCGAGCGCCATCGCGATCAGCGGGCGCGGGTTCATCGCGACGCTTTAGCATTGCGTGCGGTGACCGTTTCGCCACCCACGCCCCAATTGTCGGTCTCGACTTCATCGATCACGACGACAGTGGTGGCGGGGTTCTTGTTGAGCACGCGCTGCAGCAATTCTGTCGCGCCCTTGATCAGCTCGGCCTTTTGCTCGGCCGTCGCGCCAGTCTTGGTGATCTTTATGTTGACGTAAGGCATATCATCCTCAGGTGTGACCGGAAATTTCGTGCGGCACGTAGGGCTCTTCGAGCCGCTTAATCTCTTCGGCGCTGAGCGTGACGTCGAGAGCGGCGATCGAATCTTCTAATTGCGCAGGCTTCGTTGCGCCGACGATCGGCGCGGTGATTCCCGGCTTCGCCAACAACCACGCGAGCGCGATTTGCGCGCGCCGCAGGCCGCGTGCTTCGGCAATCTCACCAACGCGATCGATCACTTGTTTATCGCTCTCGACCGTCTTGCGATAAAGGAACGTACCGAACTTGTCGGTCTCGCTGCGTTCGGTCGTGTCGCCGTAAGGACGTGTCAGCCGCCCACGCGCGAGCGGCGACCACGGGATGACGCCAATGCCTTGGTCGATGCAGAGCGGCAGCATTTCGCGCTCTTCTTCGCGATAGAGCAGGTTCACGTGGTTCTGCATCGAGATGAAGCGCGCCCAACCATTGGCGCTTTGCAGCGCCAGCGCTTGCATGAATTGCCAAGCGAACATGGAGGAGGCGCCGATATAGCGCGCTTTGCCGGCCTTCACGACATCGTTCAACGCTTCCAGCGTCTCCTCGATCGGCGTTTCGGGATCGAGGCGATGAATTTGGTAGAGGTCGATATAATCTGTGCCGAGGCGGCGTAGGCTGTGATCGATCTCGGTGAAGATGGCTTTGCGCGACAGGCCTTTGCCGTTCGGATCGCCGGGACGCATCTCGCCATGCACTTTCGTGGCGATCACCACTTCTTCGCGCTTGGCGTATTTCTTCACGGCGCGGCCGAGAAATTCCTCACTCGTACCGAATGAATAGACGTTGGCGGTGTCGAAGAAATTGATGCCGGCTTCAAAGGCGAGCTTGTAGAAGGGCTGCGACGCCTCTTCGTTCAGCGCCCAGGGATGCCCGCCGCCCGCGCCGTCCGCGTACGCCATCGTACCGAGGCAGATGCGCGAAACTTTGAGGCCACTCTTGCCGAGATTGACGTATTTCATGCTGTTAGCTCCACGAACACGTCTTCGAGATCCGGTTCTTCGATCGAGAGATCTTTGATCGCGATGCCGGCTTTGCGCACGCGGTCGAGCATTTCTTCCACAGAATGGGCGCCGGTGCTGTAGGTCACGGCCAGCGCACCGCTCGGGCGCATGGCAAACGTGACGTCTTCAAAGCCCGTGATCGGCAGCGCGATCGCCTCGCGCGGCGTGACCACCAGCGTCTTCCGATCCAGCCGCGAGATCAGCTTGTGCGTCGGCTCGCAGGCGATGACGTTGCCGTGGTTGATGATGGCGATCGTATCGCAGAGCTCCTGGGCTTCTTCGAGATAGTGCGTGGTCAACACGATGGTCACGCCGCTGGCGTGCAACGAACGCACGTATTCCCAAAGCTGGCGACGCAGATCGACGTCAACGCCGGCGGTCGGCTCATCCAGCACCAGCACCGGCGGCGCATGCACCATCGCCTTCGCCACCAGCAGGCGCCGCTTCATGCCGCCGGACAAAGTGCGCGCATACGCGTCGCGCTTTTCCCAAAGCCCGACGGCCTTCAGAATCTCTTCCGTGCGCCGCTCACTCTTGGGCACGCCGTAATAGCCGGCCTGAATCTCCAGCGCCTCGGCGGGGGAGAAGAACGGGTCCATGTTCAATTCTTGCGGAACGATGCCGATGGCGCCGCGCGCATTCATCGGATCGGCTTCGATGTCATGGCCCCAGATCGAGGCCGCGCCGCCCGACTTCTTCACCAGCCCGCCCAGGATGTTGATGAAGGTCGACTTCCCGGCGCCGTTCGGCCCCAGCAGGCCGAAGAACGAGCCGCGCGGTATGGCCAGATCGACGGCCTTCAAAGCGTGGGTCGGTTTGCCCTTACCCTGGGCCCCGTAGGTTTTATCGAGGCCGCGCGCTTCGATAGCGTATTCGGGCGGCGTTGAGGGTGCGAGCATGTGTGCTTGTGTGCCTTGGCCGGGAGGTCGCATTGCGCGGACGCGCGATGCGCTCTAGGTACGTGCCCCGGTAATCCGCTTCAACCCGCCGGCCGATAAATGAGTAAGCTCCAGCATAATCCGCGCACCGATTCCGCGACACCCGGCGACCCGGATGCGCTACCCGCGCCGGAAGTGATCACGGTCACCTCGAAGCGCGTGAAGTGCGATGGCGGCGGCGGCGCGCTCGGCCACCCGGTCGTGTTCTACGACATGGGCGAAGAGCATTTCGTCGAATGCCTCTATTGCGACCGCCGCTTTGTCCTGGCCGACGGCGCTGACGGTCACTGACGACTGACAAACGAGTAGAGCACGATGATGCCGGCGATGAGCCAGCCGATCAGCGTCCAGACACTGAGCTTGTTGCCGGCTTTCAGATCGGTTTCGGTCACGACCAATTCATTGTTGCTGAGATTGGCGACAACTTTGCGGTAAGCCTCGGCTTCCTTTGCCGGCAGCGTCAGCGCTTTGATGTCGAGCACCTGGTCGATCACCAGGAGCTTGCCGCCGTCCTTCACCTTCATCTCGTCCGAGTGCAGCAGCGTTGACGCGCGCTGATCGCGCGTCCAGCCGCCCTCATGTTGCTTCATCGTCCGCACTTCGACATGGCGCGTGCGTTTGCCGGGCTGGCCCAGATAAATCGGATATTTGCGATCGCCTGGATCGAGCGGCAGCAGCGAGCCGGCGATAGCGAGATCACGCGTCGCGAAATTGTGCGCCGCAGGCCCTGCCGGCGTCCAAGCGTCGTGGATGTCGTACACTTCGCGCACGGTGAAGGTGTTGTTGACGACATCGTCTTCGATGATGTCTTGGCTGACGACTTGCGCCTTCGGCCAGGTGCGCTGCACGTCTTCGGCATAGGCCTTGAACACGCTCACAGCGCCTTCACGCGCGAATTGCTCGCGGATCGCTTCGGCGCGCGCGTCGCGATAAATCGTCTTCCACTCGTAGCGCACGGGTTCGTCGAACGCACGCAGCTGCACGTTCTCGTAGGATTCCACGAGGTGCGGCAGGTTCGGATCGGGCATGCGCTCCAGCGCCGTCACGCCCGCACGCATCGGCAGCGCCCAGCCGAAATAGCATTGCGTGAGCTTGTCGAGCGGGCTCGCTTGCACTTGGCGCGTCGCGTCGAGCCAATACACTTTTTTGCCGATCGCCAAGCGCACAACGCAATGGTCGAACATTTGCGCGGAGGGGAGGCGCTCATCCAGCGCGTAGCCGTCGAACGTGTTGACGAGCGCAGGGCAGGCGTCGAGGCCCAAGCGCAACGCCATTTGCGTGAAGAGCTTCGATTTGTCCTTGCAATCGCCGTAACGCGCTGCGCACACGTCGGCGAGTGAGCGCGGCGTGTAGCCGCCTTCGCCCATCGAGATCGCGAGATAACGCACCGCACCCTGCGCAAAGCGCAGCACGGCCGCCGCACGACCTTCCGGCGTGGTCTCCGTCGCTTGGATGCGCGCGATTTCCTGCTCGACCTCGTCCGGCAGCGGGCCTTCATGCGCGTAAAGCGGGGTGAAGGCATCTGCGACCTCGGCCCAATCGCGCCATTCCGAGAGCTGCAGCGCCGCCGTCTGGATTGTCCAAGGCGGCGTCAGCGCTTCGCCGCGAATGCCTGGCCGCTCGAGCATGCGCCAGCGGCGATCGATTACGCCGTCCGCTTCGGTCTGCTCGCCGACCGGCGCGTTGTTGAACGCGCGTTCGAACACCACGCGATCCTTCGGCGTGCGCTGGCGCAGCCGCACTTCAACGATGCCCACGCCCCACTCCAGGCCAATGAAGGCGCCGTGCTTGCCCAGCAGCGACTTGCGTTGGCCGAACAGCGTGTAAGAGGTTTCCACCACGTCGCCCTGGCGGACGTCGGGAATGGTGAAATGCACCGTGAGGCGGCCGTCGAACTGTAGCCGCTCCATGTTGCGCTCGCGGCGCAGCACTTCGAAGAAGGCGGTGGCGGTATGCTCAATGCGTTGGCCGCCGCGGATTACCGCGATCGAGTGTACATCGACGCGCTCAAACGCTGGATCGAAATTGACGCTGAATTGCGCCACGCGCTCGGCGCCCGCAGGCGCGGTCACCAATTCGGCGCGGCGATAAAACCAGGCGCGATCCTCGCCCGCCAGGTCGATCTGGGAATCGTCCAAGAGGACGCAAACGCCTTGCGCGATGAAATGCGGGTTAGCGGTCTGCGGCACCGTATAGGGCGCGAGGTCCACCCAATCCGCCGGCGGCGCCACCCGTGCGCCGGGCGTGATTTCCCGGTAGCCAATTGTTTGTTGATCCATTCCCCACCTCGGCTACCGGCTTAGCCCGGCCCCGAAAGCCGGACAACGTGCGCGGGCGGCGGAACATGAAGAAAAAGCTAGTGTCCGAATTTGGCGGGCGCCCGCGGCGCGTCATCCCTATGTGAGCGGCAGAGGAGACGCCCCACATGAGCCAAGCTCAAGCCGCCGCTTTCCACGCCCTGCACCAAGACTTTCTCGTGTTGCCCAATGCCTGGGATGCAGCGTCCGCGCGGCTCACGCAGGAGCACGGCGCTAAAGCCATCGCCACATCGAGCGCCGCCGTCGCCTGGGCGCACGGCTATGCGGACGGCAATCGTTTCCCGATCGCTAAGCTCGTCACCGTGATCGAGGACATCGCCCGGAGCGTCAGCGTGCCGATCAGCACCGACGCCGAAGGCGGCTATACCGACGATCCAAAGCACGTCGCCGAAAACGTCACGGCGCTGATCAACGCCGGCGCGGTCGGTATCAATCTCGAAGACGGCGCGGCCGCGCATGATCTGCACGTGCGCAAAATCGAAGCCGCGCGCGAAGCGGCGGTGCGGGCGGGTATCGATCTTTATATCAATGCGCGGACGGACGTGTACTTGAAGCAGCTCGTGCCCGCCAAGCAAGCGGTTGAGGAAACCCTGCGCCGCGCTGCCGCGCTCAAGAACGCCGGCGCCAGCGGTCTGTTCGCGCCCGGCGTGGTGATTGAAAGCGAGATCGCGACCATCGCTGAACGCTGCGGCATGCTGCTTAACGTCATCGCGTGGCCTCGCTTGCCGGACGCCGCCAAGCTCAAAGCGCTCGGCGTGAAGCGCCTGAGCGCTGGCACCTCGACCTTCGCCGCTGCGATGGAAGGTCTGCGCGCTGCTACGGTCGATTTCCTAGCGTCAGGCTCGTCCGAAACGCTCTGGCCGCGCCGGGGCGAGCAGCTCAACTACAACAAACTGTTCGGCGCCTAGCTCGGCCTTGACGCGCGGGGCGGCGGCGCGCACCAAAGCCGCGCTCATGACAGCCGCGCGCGTCACACTCTCTGGAAACATGCGGGGCGTGTTGTGGATGCTGGCGTCCGCGGCCTGCTTCACGATCATGACCGCCTGCATCAAGCATCTGGCGCAGCAGGGCTACGCCGAGTCGCAGATGGTGTTCTTCCGCTGCGCCGCTGGTGTCGTGTTGCTCTTGCCGGCGGTGCTCCGCTCGGGGCCGAGCGCTTGGGCGACGCCCCGGCCTTGGGTGATGGCGCGGCGCTGCATCGGCTCAGCCATCGGCGTGCTGCTGGCGTTTTACGCCTTCGCCAATCTACCGCTCGCCACCGCGCAATCGCTCTCATTCGCACGCGCGCTCTTTGTCGTCCTGCTGGCGATGCTCTTGTTGGGCGAAAAGGTAGGGCCGTGGCGCCAAGGCGCGCTCATTGTCGGTTTCATCGGCGTGCTGGTGATGACGCGGCCGACGGAGATGCAATTCACTCTAGCCTCACTCGCCGCGCTCACATCGGCGCTGCTGATGGCCTATTCGGTCGTCACCATCAAAGACTTGTCGCGCGATCATTCGACATTATCGCTCGTGCTCTGGATGAATGCAGCCACGACCGTGCTCGGACTGCCGCTGGCATTGTTCGGTTGGACAATGCCCGGCTGGGGCGATGCGGGCATCTTTCTTTTGCTCGCCGTGTCCGGCGTTTTGGCGCAAACCTGCTTTACGCGCGGGCTCACTGCGGGCGACGCCTCGCTCATGGCCTTGATGGACTACACCCGCCTGCCGATGGCCGCCTTGTCGGGCTTGCTCATCTTCCACGAATTGCTCGACATCTGGACCATCGTTGGCGCCGCCATCGTCATCGGCTCGACGCTTTTCATCACCATCCGCGAATCCATGCTCGCCAAGAAACGCGCCCCGCCGCTGCCGGACTAGAGACGATCCGAAACCGGCATTAAGCTCATGAGAGGTGGTCCTGGGTTGTCCGAATCTGCATTGCCGCCTTGGCTTTGACAGGCGCGATTGTCTTCATGTCGGCCTCTGTGCTTTGGCTCGCGGCGCGGCCAGTTTTGGAACAATCCGATGCAAATTACGCGGCTTTGCCTGCGAGCGCGCAATGTAGCGCACACGAGCCGTATCCGCCTGGCTATTCAGGATCGCCTTGGGCGATACAGGATCAGCACGATATTGAACTCTCTGTTTATCGAGATTCTTGCGAAGGGGCCGGCTTGGACGCTGGCTGCTACTACATGAGTGGCGGCACGCGCTGGTTTGGCTTTTTGGCCTATCGCAGCCCTATCTTTCGCAATGTGAGATGCGCGCGCTCAATCTGCATGGTGATACGCCTCTGAGCGCCGCGCTGCGGTATCCAGATCGCGAGCCGGGCTCGCTTAGCGCGGCCGAGCTGACCTGTGTCGCGCTCGCCGCGCGCGCTGACGTTCGCACGGTCTGCCGTCTCGATGCGACGTGCTGCGCCGATTCAGGGGTGGCTCAAACACGGGAAATGCCTAGATAGGGGCATGGCTAAAAGTACATCGCCCCGGCTCTTCCTCATTGACGGCTCCGGCTACATTTTCCGCGCCTATCACGCGCTGCCGCCGCTGACGCGGGCGAGCGACGGGCTCTCGGTTGGCGCCGTCGCGGGCTTTTGCAACATGCTGTGGAAGTTCCTGGAGGAGATGAAGGGGAGCGAGGCGCCGACGCACCTCGCCGTCATCTTCGACAAGAGTGAGATCACGTTCCGCAACAAGCTCTATCCCGAATACAAAGCGCATCGCCCGCCGGCGCCTGAAGATTTGGTGCCGCAATTTCCGCTGATCCGCGACGCGACGCGCGCGTTCAATCTGCCCTGCATCGAAATGGGCGGCTTCGAAGCGGACGATCTCATCGCCACCTACGCGCGCCAAGCGGCAGCGACCGGCGCGCAGGTGAAGATCGTCTCCTCTGATAAGGATTTGATGCAGCTGATCGTGGACGGCCAAATCCAGCTCTACGATCCGATGAAGAACCGCGCGCTCGGTCCTGAAGCGGTGATGGAAAAATTCGGCGTCACGCCGGATAGGGTCATCGACGCGCAAGCCCTGATCGGGGACAGCACCGACAACGTCCCCGGCGCGCCCGGCATTGGCCCGAAGACAGCGGCTGAACTCATCAATACATTCGGCTCGCTCGACGCCATCCTCGAACGCGCAGGCGAGATCAAGCAGCAGAAGCGCCGCGAGACGCTGATCAATTTCGCCGATCAAATCCGGCTTTCGCGTGAGCTGGTCACTTTGAAAGATGATGTCGAGGTCGAAGAGAAGTGGGAGGCCTTCGCCGTCCGCGATCCCGATCCTTCGATGCTGCTCACCTTCCTCGACACGATGGAATTCCGTACGCTCGCCCGCCGCGTGCGCGAACACTATGCGAAAGAGAAGGGTATCCAGATCGTCGCGCAGTACGCGGCGGGCGCCAGCGCGCCGCAAAGTGCTGTGACGACAGCGGGCAGTGGTCCGGTGCTCGAACAAGTTGAGACCCAGTTCAAACGCGACGGGTACAAAATCGTCCGCGATTTGCCGACGCTTGAAGCCTATATCGCGCGCGCGCGCAAAGCTGGCGCGATCGGGCTCGACACCGAAGCGGATTCGTTCGACGCCGCACGTGCGCATCTCGTTGGCATCTCACTCTCCCTCGCTGCCAATGACGCGGTCTACATCCCGCTTGGCCATCGCGGCGCCGATCCGCGCGCCGGTGAATTGTTCGCCGCCGAACAGCCCGATCCAGGCGCGGCGGCTGGCGATAGCGGCCCGCAAATCGCACTGCCGTCGGTGCTTGCCGCGTTGAAGCCGTTGCTGGAGGACGCGTCAGTCCAAAAGATCGGCCTCAACATCAAATGGGATATCGCGCTTTTCGCCAAGCACGGCATCACCCTCGCGCCCTACGACGATCCGATGCTGATCTCCTACGCGCTGTTCGGCGGGCTCGACGATCACGACAAGGCGTCGCTGATCGAAAAGCATCTCGGCCATCAAGTGGCGTCACTCGCGGACGTTATCGGCAAAGGCAAAGCGCAGATCGGCTTCGAGGCTGCACCCGTCGAGAAAGCAGCGCTCTATTCGGCCGAACATGCGGATGCTGCGCTCCGTTTGTGGCGCAAACTCAAGCCGCAACTCGCCAGCGAACGGCTCGTCACCGTGTACGAAACACTCGAGCGCCCGCTGCCGCCGGTGCTGGCGTCGATGGAGCGCGAGGGGATCAAGATTGATCCGCACATGCTCTCGCGTCTCTCCGGCGATTTCGCACAACGTATGCTGCAATATGAGCAGGAGGCGTATGGTTTCGCCGGCAAGGAATTCAATCTGGGTTCGCCGAAGCAACTCGGCGAAATTCTGTTCGATGAACTAAAGCTGCAAGGCGGTTCGAAAACCAAAACCGGCGCCTGGTCCACCGACGCGACCATCCTCGAAGACCTCGCCGAGCAGCACGAACTCCCCGCCAAAGTGCTCGAATGGCGCCAACTCTCCAAGCTGCGCAGCACTTACACCGAAGCGCTCGGCCAAGCGATTAATCCGCAAACTGGCCGCGTGCACACAAGCTACGCGCTCGCCTCCACGACAACGGGTCGTCTCTCCTCCAACGATCCGAACCTGCAGAACATCCCGATCCGCACCGAAGAAGGCCGCCGCATTCGCGAGGCGTTCATCGCCGAGAAGGGCAATGTGCTGATCAGCGCCGATTATTCGCAGATCGAACTCCGCTTGCTCGCGCACGTCGCTGACATCCCACAGCTGAAGCAAGCCTTCGCGGATGGCGTCGATATTCACGCGCGCACCGCGTCGGAGATGTTCGGCGTGCCCGTTGAAGGCATGCCGAAGGAAATCCGCAACAACGCCAAGGCGATCAATTTCGGTATCATCTACGGCATTTCCGCCTTCGGCCTCGCGCGCAATCTCGGCATCGGCCGCGAGGAAGCGGGCGCCTATATCAAGCGCTATTTCGAACGCTTCCCCGGCATCCGCGATTACATGGAAACCACAAAGACGTTCGCGCGCGCCAATGGCTATGTGAAAACCATTTTCGGCCGCCGCATCTGGGTCAAAGGCGTGCAATCGAAGAACGCCCAAGAACGCGCCTTCGGCGAGCGCCAATCGATCAACGCACCGCTCCAGGGCGCTGCCGCCGACATCATCCGCCGCGCGATGGTGCGCCTCCCCGACGCCCTCGCGCGCAGCGGCTTGCACGCGCGCATGCTGCTCCAAGTGCACGACGAACTTGTGTTCGAAGCGCCGAAAGAAGAAGCCGACGCCCTCTGCAAGCTCGCGAAAACCGTGATGGAAGCCGCACCTGAGCCGGCGGCTGTGCTCAGTGTGCCGCTCACAGTGGAAGCAAAAGCGGGCGCGACGTGGGGAGCGGCGCATTGATCACCGGCGGCTGTCATTGTGGCGCGATCCGTTATGCGCTTTCCGCCGCGCCGATGGGCAGCATGATCTGTCATTGCGCCACGTGCCGGCGTGTCAGCGGCGCGCTTGTGGTCGCCTGGGTCAGCGTCGATCCCGACGCTTTCGCCATCACCAAAGGCAAGCCCGCGCACTACGCATCATCGCCGGGGATCTCGCGCCAATTCTGCAGCCTATGCGGCGCGCAGCTCACCTACGCGCGCGACGACGATGATTCATTCCTCGATGTCGCCACCGCAACGCTCGACGATCCGAATGCCTCCCCGCCGACGCATCATTCCTGGCTCAGTCACGATCTCGCCTGGGTGAAGTTCGGCGACGGCCTGCCGAATTTTCAAAACAGTCGCTACGACGACTAAGCCGGTCGCGGCCCGCGCCAGAGGAAGAACGCAAACAGCGCCACGAACACCAGATCGCCCATGCCGAGTGCGAAGGTCGAAAACGGCACGATGCCGGCTTGGTATTGGATCGTCCCCAAAGCCGCCGCACCGATTTTGCCGATCATGCCGATCCAAACGATGCCGCGATTGCCCGCCGGATCGCGCGCCACCAGCGCGTAACCGACGCCGAACATCGCGATCAGCAAGCCTGACATCATCAGCGCGAACGGGGCGCCGGGGCCTTCGACGCCAAGCTGCGGCGCAAGCGCCGACGGCGTCGCCAGCATCGTCCCCCCAACCACCAGATTATAAAGCGCCGCCAAGGCGAACAGCACCCGCCAGCCCATCTGCTCACTCCTTAGTTGCGACCGAGAAATTGCTCAAAGCGTTGAAGCTCGTCATCAAGCGCGCGCTTGAAAGCCGCGCCGCGCGGCGGCGCACCCTTCACATAGCCCAATTCGGCGTTGAGTCGGTTGTCGATCATCGACAGGTTGCCCCAACCGATCACTTCGTCGCGCCATAGCAGGGGCAAAGCGTAGTACCCGCGTACGCGTTTCGTGGAGGGTACATACGCTTCGAACCGATAGGCCCACCCCCAAAACAATTCGAAACGGCGACGATCCCAAACGAGCGGATCGAAGGGTGCAAGAAGACACACACTTTCGGGGCTGTCGCGCGCCGTAGTCGCGAACGGCGAGTCCTTCGTGGGCCAGAACCAACGAACGCCATCAATTTCGGTCGATGGATAAAATGCACGTGCACGATCAAGCGCGGCGCGCGTCTGATTGGCCCATTGCGGTGCGCCGCCGCGCAGCCTCGCAATCAATTCCGCGAGCGAGCGCTCGGGCAGGGGCGCATATTTTTTTACGATCACGCTGACCAGCGCATCCATCGCGCGTTGCACATCAATTGGCGGCGGCGTGATCTCGCGCGCGGCATAGAGTCGAACGCCGCCTTGTCGCGCCGCGATGCGCACCAGACCGCGATAGTGCATTTCGTCCAGCAATTGGGTGCTGGCGTTGCTGGACCCGCCGAACCAATTGCGCGCTTTTCCGTGCTGGAAGTGGGCGTCCACGTCACGTGGGTGCGCGACGCCCTGGGCGCGTACGAATTCGAGCACAGCGTCTGCTTTGTCGCGTCGCGAGTTCGGCCAGGCCTTACGCGCTGTGCGCGGGTGCATGAGCGCGTGAACTTTGCGGGGCACGAAGCCGTAATTGACGAAGAAGTCTTCTTCGATCGCGAGGCGCGGATACGCACGCTCCAAATCACCCGCGCGATAGTCTCGGACCCGATGGCGCAGAGTGAGGTCTTGGGCGCGCGCGGGCGCACGGATGGGATCAGCTTGGACGAAACCCAGTTTGTCGATGGCCCGCGCCAGAGTCGTGGGCGCGAACAGGGTCCGCGTCACCGCATAATGGCGAAGCGCCGAGATGGTGGGGGAGGGTCGGGTCACTTTGCTCAAGCTTGCGCCGGGCGCGGCGCCGGATTGAAAAGCGCCGCTAAGGCGACCCGCCAGCCCACCGGCAATCCTCCCCATCTTTGTTGGGGAAAGGCTATCCAGCGCGGCGAAACAAAACTAGGTGATGCGGCGCTTTGAGGCTGGAATAGGCGCCCCTCCAGTTTATCTCCGCCACAATGGCGTCTAAGACTGCCATTATTGCTTTATTACGGTTAGGTTAGGAAAGTCCGGCTCCCCTATGGCAACGATCGCCCTTGTCGATGACGACGAGAACATCCTCGCTTCCCTGAAAGTCTTCTTTGAAGGCGAGGGCTACATCGTCCGCACCTATACGGACGGCGCGACAGCGCTTGCCGCGCTCTCCGAAACGCCGCCGGATATCGCCATCCTCGATATCAAGATGCCGCGTATGGACGGCGTTGAAGTGCTGCGCCGTCTGCGCCAGGGCTCTAACCTGCCGGTCATTTTCCTCACCTCGAAGGACGATGAGATGGACGAGGTCGTCGGCTTCAACGTCGGCGCCGACGATTACATCACCAAACCCTTCTCGCAGCGTCTGTTGAACGAGCGCGTGAAGGCGCTGCTGCGTCGCACGCGTGCGGGCGCGCCGGGTGCGGAAGCGGTAGGCGACAAGAAGCCGATCGTGCGTGGCGAGCTGACGCTCGATCCCAACCGTCACGCGTGCACGTGGAAGGGCGAACAAGTTCGCCTCACCGTCACCGAGTTTTTGATCCTGCAAGCGCTTGCTCAGCGCCCCGGCTATGTGAAGAGCCGCGATCAGCTGATGGACGCTGCCTATGACGACCAAGTCTATGTCGACGACCGCACCATCGACAGCCACATCAAACGACTCCGCAAGAAATTCCGCGACATCGACGACACCTTCGACGCGATCGAAACCCTCTATGGCGTCGGCTACAGATACAACGAAGCGTGAAGGTCTCCGCGCGGTCCTGAGCTCCAGGATCGCGCAGATCATCTTCATCTGGAATTTCGCCGGTCTCGCCATTCTGGTGATCGGCGTGCTCCTGCTTACGGAAATGCGCGCCGGCCTCACCGACGCGCAATTCCGCAATCTGCGCACGCAAGGCGAGCTGATCACCAATCTGCTGATCGAAACCGGCACGGTGCAGGGCGATCCGTACCCCTACATCAATGAATCGGCTGTCCGCGAAGTGCTGCGCCGTTTGTTGCCGCCGATAGCTGAGGGCGGTCGACCAGGCGCTGGCGGACCACGTGTGCGCGTGTTTGCCGAGGATGGTCGTGTCATCGCCGATACGGACGTGATCTATGATCGGCTTGAAGAACAACCCTTGGCGGTTGGCGAGGAAAGTACGATCGGCGCGCGTATCGAGAACGCTGCGCGGCGTGTGGAATATTTGCGCATCACGCCCTGGCGGCCCAGCATCACCACAGAAGAAGAGCTCGCGCGTGGTCTGCGCGGTGAAATTTCGCGCGGCGAACGGCTGAACGAGAAGGGCGAGCGCGTTGTCTCGGTGACGCTGCCGTTGCGCCGCGTGCAAGCCGTGCTCGGCGTCGTGACGCTGGAAAGTGCTGACGTGGAGCGCATCCTCGTCGCCGAGCGCGCGAGCATGATCCCGTTCGTGGTCGGCGCCACGGTGGTGATCTTCTTGTCGTCGCTGCTGCTGGCGCTCTTCATCGCCGGCCCGCTACGCCGGCTTTCCGCCGCCGCCGACAGCTTGCGCCTCACCGGCTCGACGCGTCTGGCTTTGCCAGAGATCAGCAAGCGCAAGGATGAAATCGGCGCGCTCAGCCATTCGCTCGAACAAATGACCGACGCGCTGGCGGATCGTATTGACGCCAACGAGCGCTTTGCCGCCGACGTCAGCCACGAGATCAAGAACCCGCTCGCCTCGATTCGCTCGGCTGTGGCGTCGGCACGTTCGGCGCAATCGCCAGAGCAACAAAGCCAGATGCTCAGCATCGTCGCGCAGGACGTGGTGCGTCTCGATCGCCTGATCACCGATATCGCCCGCGCCAGCCGCATCGAAGCCGAAACCGCGCGCGGCGATCTCGGCCAAGTCGATCTCGGCACGCTTCTGTTTGAGATCGCGCGCGCCTACGAGACGCCGCCCGGCGAGACCTCGCATGCTCATGTGGTGTTCAAGGGCGCTCGGCCAGACGGCGCTTTGGTGATCGGCCAAGCCGGTCCGCTCGGCCAAGTGTTCCGCAATCTGATCGACAACGCCCGCTCGTTCAGCCCCGAGGGCGGCACGGTGGCGGTCTCGGTCGCGGTGGTGAAAACCAAGGACGGCCAGGTCGTGCGCGCGATGGTCGAGGACGAGGGGCCCGGCATTCCGCCGGAAAACCTCGAGACCATTTTCCAGCGTTTCTACACCCAGCGCCCCAAAGGCACGGCGTTCGGCGGCAGTTCCGGCCTCGGCCTCTCCATCGCCCGCCAGATTGTTACAGCGCATGGCGGCGCCATCAGGGCTGAGAACATCGGCGGCGGGGTCCATGGCGTGCGCGGCGCTCGCCTGATAGTTGAATTCCCGCTGGCCGGCTCGCCGCGTCACTAACGCTCGTCGAAAACTGCGTCGGCTGTGCGGGTTTGGCTTTTCTCGCAACCGCGAAAGGGTATTGTTGCCGACCTTTACGCGAGTCCACCGGGTGGGTGGCGGGAGTAGGGAATGATCGGCGTCGTCGTGGTGTCGCACGGTCGCTTGGCTGACGAATTCGTCGCCGCGGCTGAGCACGTACTTGGACCACAAGACCAAATGCGCGCCGTGGCCATTGGCCCCGACGACGATATGGAAGAACGCCGCGCCGATATTCTCGACGCTGTGCGCGCCGTGGAGCGCGGCGACGGCGTCGTGATCCTCACCGATATGTTCGGCGGCACGCCGTCGAACCTCGCCATCTCGGTGATCAATCAAGTGAAGATCGAAGTGATCGCCGGCGTGAATTTGCCGATGTTGATCAAGCTCGCTGAAGTGCGCGATAAAATGAAGCTTCCCGAAGCCGCACTCGCCGCGCAAGATGCTGGCCGGCGCTACATTCGTGTCGCCTCCGTGGAACTGGCCGGCGGCCCGGCCTAACAACAAAGAAGAATAAGGCCTGGGGATGGGGCTGAAGCGCATCGTACCGATCACGAACATTCGTGGCCTGCATGCGCGCGCCTCGCGCAAGGTCGCGGAACTCGCGCTTGGCTACGAGGACACCGTGATCCTGGTGCGCCGTGAGGGCGAAGAAGCCGACGCGCGCTCGCTGATGGACTTGATGATGCTCGGCGCCGGCATCGGCTCGGAAATCGAGATCGAAGCCAAAGGCCCCGACGCCGAACAGGCCCTTGATGCGCTCGAAGCGCTGATCGCCGCGAAATTCCACGAAGAAGAATAGATTTGACCGCGCCCTATTTCGCCGAGCGCATCACGCTGGCGCGTGACGAAGCCCATCGCTGGCGCGGTGAAGCCGATCCGCATTTCAGCAACGGCGCAGAGCGCCAGTTCGGCGGTTGGGTTGCGGCGGCGATGCTGAAGGCGGTGATGGGCGAAGCCAAACCCACACATTATCCGCGTGCGCTCGTGGCGCATTTCTTCAACGCCGTCGCCACAGGCCCCGTGCTCGTGCGCGCGACGCCGATGCGTGAAGGCCGCAGCGTCTCCTATTGGCAAGCGGAGATGATCCAGAATGACATCGTCTGCGCGCACGCCATGATCACGGCGGGCGAACTCCGTCCTGATCCGCAGGCGCACACGGCTTCCACCATGCCGGCCGCACTTAATCCGGATACGCCTGGTCTCATCCGCTTCACGCCGCCGGCGCCGTTCGGCGATGAACTCGAAGCCCGCTGGATCGAGGGCGCGCCGTTTCAAGGTGACAATCCCGAACGCTCGCTGTTCTGGTCACGCATCGCCGCGGGTCAGAAGCTAGACATCGCCTCGCTCGCCTTTCTCGCCGATTTCGTGCCACCGCGCGTGTTTTACGTTGCGCAACGCTTCGTGCCATCGACGACGCTGTCAATGACCGTCTATTTCCACGCCAAAATGGAAGAGATCGAAGCCGTGGGCGAAGGCTACGTGCTCACCGAAGCGCGCGGCCGACGCATCGAGGGCGGCTTCTGGGATCATTCCGCCACCTTCTGGAGCCCGCAAGGCGCGCTGCTCGCCACAACCGAACAACTCGCTATCCATCGCGGTTGATCTTCGCGCGGAGTTTTTATGCAATCCGATTCCGTTGAAGTGCTTGGTCTGATCGCGGGCTTCATTGGCGCATTCGCGTTTGCGCCGCAGGCGTTCAAGATCATTCGCGATCGCGACGCGAACGGCGTCTCCAGTTTGACCTATGCGATGGTGCTTTCAGGTGCGGTGCTCTGGGCCGCGTATGGAATGTGCCGCGGCGCGCCTTCAATCATTCTTTGGAACGTCGTCGCTGCATCGCTCGCAGCACTCGTCTTGATCTTGAAACTTTCGCGTCGTCCGAAGCCTTCTGCTTGACCCTTGCCCTTCGTGCCCTCACATGGCGGGACATGAAGGGGAGAGAGCCAACATGAAAAAGACTTTGCTCGCATTTGTAGCGCTCGCAGCACTCGCCGCGTGCGGCCAGCCGCAGCAGCAAACGCCGGAAGCGCCTGCGGTGCAGCTCCATGCGCTCGATTGCGGCCGTATCTCGATCAGCGATGCGGGCATGTTCGCCGATGATGGTTCGCTCAATGGGCAAGCGCGCGAAGTCGTCGATCCGTGCTTCCTCATCCGTCACCCCGATGGCGATCTGTTGTGGGATGCGGGGTTGCCCGACGGCGTCGCCGATGCGCCGGAGGGCCGTGTCGTCAACGGGCCATTTACGCTGCGCGTCACCAATCGCCTCGCCGATCAACTCGCGCAATTGCAGTTGACGCCCGCCGACATCGAGTTCGTCTCGATCTCGCACAGCCATTTCGATCACGTCGGCAACGCTGCTCTGTTCACCAGCTCCACCTGGCTGCTGGACGCGGACGAGCGCACTTGGATGTTCCGGCAGGAAGCGCGCGCTGCTGAAGAATTTGCGCTGATCGCGCCGATCGAGAACGCGCCGACGCGCACGCTTGAAGGCGACGGCGACACCGACGTCTTTGGCGACGGTTCAGTCACCATCATCCAAACGCCCGGCCACACGCCCGGCCACAATATCTTGCTCGTGCGCTTGCCAAATTCCGGCCCCGTTCTGCTCACCGGCGATATGTGGCACATGAGCGAAAGCCGCGAGCGCCGTTTGGTGCCGGCGTTCAACGTCGACCGCGCGCAAACGCTCGCCTCGATGGATAAGATCGAAGCACTCGCCGCCGAAACGGGCGCACGCATCGTGCGCCAGCATGTGGCGGAGGATTTCGAGGCGCTGCCAGTGTTCCCGGCCGCGCTCAACTAAGGCGCATTAACGCAGACAAGGGCGTGCTTTTCGCAGTCGCAACAACGCGAAAGCACGCCTCGCGCGTGCAAAACCTTTGCATTCCGCACTTTCAGCCCGAACACTAAGCGATCTTTGAACATGGCCTCGTGAGGAGGGCTGCTCATGCCGATGACCATTGATTACGCGGTCGCCCAGGATTGGGTGCTCCGCATTGGCGGCGCGATCATTATTCTGATCGTCGCGCATTTCGCGGCGAAAGCCGTGAAATGGACGATCGCGAAAGGTGTCGATCGCCTGCCGTTCTTTGCGCGCCGCGATGGTGCAAGCCCATCGACTGCAAAGCCGATGGTCGATGTCGGCGAGCGCGTCGGCGAAGTCGGCTATTGGCTGGTTTGGCTCTTGGGCTTCATGGCCGCGCTTACGGTGCTGCGTCTCGAAGCCGTGGTCACACCGCTCTATGACATGGTGCGCGGCTTCCTGAATTATCTGCCGGCCGTCGTCGGCGCAGCGCTCATCTTCTTCATCGGCTTCGTGTTGGCGACGATCGTGCGCCGCATGGTCGAAGCCGCGGTCGAAGCAATGGAGCTCGATCGGCGCCTGGTCGACGCCGGCCTCACGCACACGCCGCGCGGCCCCGGTCTCGCACGTCTGCTGGGCATCCTCACCTTCACTTTGATTATCATTCCCGTGGCGATCGCGGCGCTCGATATCCTCGACATCAGCGCCATCTCCGATCCAGCCACGGCGATGCTCAACAACATCCTGATGACGATCCCACGCGTGATCGGCGCAGCACTCATCATCTTCATTGCCTACGTCATCGGCCGCTGGGTGATGACGCTGACGGAAGAGGGCCTGAAATCGATCGGCTTCGACGACATCATCAATTCCATCGCGAACGCTGAGCCGGTGCGTGTCGGCCGTGAGCGCATGGATCTGACGCCGGGCGTCGACACGGCACGCTTCAGCGCGTTCCCGCCGTCGCGCATGATCGGCCTCGCGGTGCTGATCGGCATCGTGTTGTTCGCCGCAGTCGAGGCGGCGCGCATGCTGGAGTTTGGCGCGATGGCGGCGATGCTGGCCGAAGTGCTGACCTTGGCGACGCGCGTGCTGTTCGGCGCCGTCATCATCGCGCTTGGCATCTTGCTGGCCAACATCCTAGCGGCGGCCTCCGCCAAGGAAGGCAAGCCCTCGTCGGAGATCATCTCGACCTTGGTGCGCTGGGGCGTCATCGCCTTGGCGACGGCGGTCGGCCTGCGCTTCATGGGCTTGGCCAACGACATCATCGTCCTGGCCTTCGGCTTGATCCTCGGGTCCGTCGCCGTGGCTGTCGCCATTGCCTTCGGGATCGGTGGGCGGGATGCGGCCAAGAAACTGCTGGACCGCTGGTCTGGCCGCTAACCACTCAAAACTCCGAATGAAAACAAAGGGCCGTCCCTGATGGGCGGCCCTTTTCCATTGGTCGCCATCGTAGTTGACATCCAATAAAGGGTTGTGTATAGACAATATAACAATGGCAATACACAATAGAATATCAGTTTTCCGCGCAGAGCACGGCATGAGTCGCAAGGACTTGGCTGAGGCAATTGGCGTGAACCCACAGACCGTTGGCTACCTCGAACGCGGCGATTACGCCCCCTCTGTCGAGTTGGCCCTGAAGATCGCGGGCGTCTTTAGCGCGCCCGTCGAGATGGTGTTCTCGCTAAAGCCGTTTCCGAGCTTGGCGCAGAGCATGCGCAACAAGGGAGAGGATTGAATGTACGTCCGCACGCGTCGTCGCCCGATGGGCAGCGCCATGTCGCCGCGGCTCGCTCGCGGCCTGTTTATCGCGCTTTACACGCTTTATCCGATTGGCTGCATTCTTCAGCTCGGGCCCGATGCGGGCGATGAATTGCCAATCACGAGCATTGTCGGCCTGCTGATGGTCGCGTTCGCGATGCTCGCCTTTGCGATCCTCGCGGGCTCGAGTTTCCAACGCCAAGCGCAGGAACCGGACGCCAAGCTTGATGAGCGGGAACTGGCGCAGCGTAATCGCGCAACCTACCGCGCGTTTTCGCTTTTCGCCTCTTTGGTGGCCCTCGGGCTTTTGTACATGAACCTGCGCTTGGATTTCATCGATCGTTTCGATCTCTGGGCGCCGGTCACGCCAGAGCACTGGAACGCGTTGTTCTGGGGTGCGATTATCCTCAGCCTCACTTTGCCGGCCGCGTTTTTGGCATGGGAGCAGGAGCCGCCGCTGGAGGATTAACCTCACGCATTTGCAACGGCGGGCGGGCTTTGCTATTTCCCTGCCGCCCGCCGAGGAGCGTTGCGACGGCAAGCTTTGCCGCCAGGCTCGACGGGTTTCCCACTTGGAAAACGACGCTCGCCGCTTTCGAAGGAGGGCGCGCGATGAGCGCAACAGATTACGTCGTAAAGGACCTGAGCCTTGCCGCCTGGGGCCGCAAGGAAATCGAAATCGCCGAAACCGAAATGCCGGGCCTCATGGCTATTCGCGCCGAATATGGCCCGAAGCAGCCGCTGAAGGGCGCGCGCATCGCCGGATCGCTGCACATGACCATCCAAACCGCGGTGCTGATCGAGACGCTGCAAGCGCTCGGCGCCGAAGTGCGCTGGGCCTCGTGCAACATCTTCTCGACACAAGACCACGCCGCCGCCGCGATCGCCGCCAAGGGCACGCCGGTGTTCGCGGTGAAGGGCGAGACGCTCGAAGAATATTGGGACTACGCCCACCGCATCTTCGAATGGCCGAACGGCGAATACGCCAACATGATCCTCGACGACGGCGGCGACGCCACCTTGCTCTGCGTGCTCGGCCCGAAGGCGGAGCAGGACCAAGACTTCCTTGAACATCATTCGAACGAAGAAGAGCAAGCGCTCTTCGCGATGATCAAGAAGTATTGCAAGGAAAAGCCGGGCTTCTATTCGGCCATCCGCAACAGCGTGAAGGGCGTCTCGGAAGAGACGACCACAGGCGTGCACCGCCTCTACGAAATGGCCAAGAAGGGCGAACTGCCGTTCCCGGCCATCAACGTGAACGACAGCGTCACCAAGTCGAAGTTCGACAACCTCTATGGCTGCCGTGAATCGCTGGTCGACGCGATCCGCCGCGGCACGGACGTCATGCTCTCGGGCAAGGTCGCGGTTGTTGCTGGTTACGGCGATGTGGGTAAAGGCTCTGCCGCGTCGCTGCGCCAAGGCGGCGCGCGCGTGATGGTCACGGAAGTCGATCCGATCTGCGCGTTGCAGGCGGCGATGGAAGGCTACCAGGTCGTGACCATGGAAGATGCGGCGCCCACCGCCGACATCTTCGTCACCGCAACCGGCAACAAAGACGTCATCACCGTCGATCACATGCGGGCGATGAAAAACAACGCCATCGTCTGCAATATCGGCCACTTCGACGCCGAAATTCAGGTTGCTGGTCTGAAGAATTTCAAGTGGGACGAGATCAAGCCGCAAGTCCACCACGTGGAATTCCCGGACGGCAAGAAGATCATTCTTCTGTCCGAAGGCCGCCTCGTGAACCTCGGCAACGCCACTGGCCACCCGAGCTTCGTCATGTCCGCCTCGTTCACGAACCAAACGCTGGCGCAGATCGAACTCTGGACCAACGGCAAGGCATACAAGAACGAAGTCTATACGCTGCCGAAGCACCTCGATGAAAAGGTGGCCTTCCTCCACCTCGAAAAGCTCGGCGCCAAATTGACGAAAATGTCGAAGGGCCAAGCCGATTATATCGGCGTCTCCACCGAAGGCCCGTTCAAGCCGGACCATTATCGCTACTAAGTCTTCGTCATTCCGGGGCGGTCTTGCGCAGCAAGAGCGAACCCGGAATCCAGGGCGGCCGCTCCGTTGTTTGCCCTGGATTCCGGGCTCTTCGCTTCGCGAAGCCCCGGAATGACGAGGCGTGCGGCGCGCGCTTATTCCCAGCCCGCGTCGCGTGCTTGCGTTTCGCCGGCCGCATCGAGCGGCTCCCCGACGATTATCGCATCGACGGCGCTCAAGATTTGCTCTGACGCCGCCGCTTGGCGCACTTCGCCGCCGCCCGCGCCAGCGACGGTCATCGCCACGTTCCAAGCATCTCCTTCGCGGCACGCCAGGCCAGCTGTGCCGCCCTCGGTGAGATCGAACGTGCGGCAATAGCGGCCGTCCGCATCGCGGAAGCTTAAGCCGATCCGCACAGCGCCGGCCTCATCCGAAGCCAGCTGCGTCTGCAATGCGTCCGCCAGCGCGCCGCGTGCAATCAAGCCGCCCTCGCTTGGCGCAATTAGCGGCGCTTGCGTGTTCATCACGCCAACGCCCACGAACAGCCCAAGCACAACACTCGCCGCCATCGCGCTCCATTCACGCACCGACCAGCGCGTCGCGCGCCGCTCGGCCAAATTCACCACCTCGGCCATGCGCGGCGCCGCCGCCAGCAACGAGGCCGGCACCGGCTCATCCAGCACGCCATCAAACGCCGACGAAAGCCGTGTTCGCAAACGCTGATGCGCCGCCAGCTTCTCGCGCAGGCTCGCATCCTGGGCGAGCGCGGCCTCCACCTCGGCGCGTTCCGCACCGCTCAATTCGCCATCGGCGAACGCCATCAATCTTTCATCGTCGACGCTCATGACGCGCCTCCTAACATGACCTGCAGCGCCTCGCGTCCGCGCGCCAAGCGGCTGGTCAGCGTGCCGATCGGCACACCCAGTGCGTCGGCGGCTTCGCGATAGGCGAGACCCTCCACACACACGAGCGCCACCGCCTCGCGCTGCTCGTCCGGCAGCTTGCGCATCGCGCTCCAAACATCGTCGGCTTCCAACTTGGCGTGCATCTCGGCCTCGCCATCATTGCCGACCTGTTCGCCGAGCTCGGCCGGTGCGAACACCTTGCCGCGCCGCGTCCGTGAGCGCGCTTCGTCGATCCACGCATTGCGCACAATGCTAAAGAGCCACGAATCCAGCCGCGTGCCGGTCTGATATTGATCCATCCGCATCAAGGCGCGCTCCACCGCGATCTGTACGATGTCGTCCGCGTCCGCCATTTGCCCCGTGAGGGCGCGTGCGAAGCGCCGCAGGCGCGGCAACATCGCAACGATGTCTGAGCGGGTTTGGTCGGCGGCGCTCGTCATCTTCACTGGATCAAACGACTGGGACGGGCGGTTTCTTCCGCGGAAAATCGCTTCATAGTGGAAGGGACGAAAATAACAGGGTCAATCGTTCTGCGAACATGAAGCGTGCTTTCGCCCTTTTGTTCCTGATCAGCGCCCTGGCCGCGGCTCCCGCCGCGCGGGCGCAATTGGGCGTGCCGCTGCCAGAGGTCCCAGCGGTGGGCGAGGTGCTGGGCCGGACCCGCGACACGCTGGAGCGCCCACTACAAGATGTCCGACGCCTGCAGATCCGCGATCTCCTGCGCACGCATCGCCGCGAGCTGGAAGCCGATCCGGCCGGCCAGCCGATCGTCCGCAGCCAAATCCTCGCGCTCGGCATGAGCAATACCGCGCTCGAGGCGGCGCGCGCGCAAGGGTTCGAAATCGTCCGCACCGACCCGATCGATGAGGCGACCAGCATGGTCACGCTGCGTACGCCGCAGGGTATGTCGACGCGCCGCGCACTGCGGCGCCTGCGCGAAACCGTTCCAAACGGCACGTATGATTTCGACCACCTCCATCTCGAAAGCGGCGCGGCGCTTACGCTGCCGACGTTCGCGCAGAGTGGCGCCGCTTCCGCGGGCCCACGCGTCGGCCTGATCGATAGCGGCGTCGGCGCCAATGTCGCCGCGCAACGCGCGTTCGCGAGCAATGCCCCGGTCGTCGGCCCCCACGGAACCAATGTCGCAGCCCTCATAAGTAGCGCAGCGCCGGGCGCGCGCATCTATGCCGCGGACATCTTCGGAGGCGCGCCAACCGGCGGCGCCTCTTCGGCGTTGGCGCGCGCCCTGGGCTGGCTCGCGCAAGAGAACGTCGCCGTGATCAATGTGAGTCTCGTCGGCCCACGCAATCGCGTGGTGGAAGCCGTGATCGCGCGCATGGTCGCGCGCGGCTTCATTATCGTCGCCGCTGTTGGCAATGACGGCCCGGCCGCAGCGCCGCTTTTTCCTGCGTCATACGAGGGCGTCGTTGGTGTCACCGGCGTTGATGCGCGTGATCGTGTGCTCATTGAAGCAGGGCGGGGCGCACAGGTGGATTTCGCAGCGCTCGGCGTGCACGGGCGCACACGTGGAACCTCGTATGCCGCACCTATCATCGCCGCGCGTCTTGCCACACAACTCGCTGCGCCCAACGTGACGAACGCGCAAAACGTGGTGAACGCGATGCGCACCCAAGCGCGTGATCTCGGCGCGCGCGGGCGTGACGATGTGTATGGTTACGGCCTCATCGCTGCGCCCTGAAAGCATTCTCGAAGAATTTTGGAAGAAACGCAGGTTCCCGTTCGTTGTCTCTTCGAAGCCGGCCTTCAGCACGGCGCCAACCCGAAGGAGACACCATCATGAAGACGAAACTTCTGATCGCCACGACTGCCCTTGCCGCGATGCTCTGCGCCGCGCCCGCGTCCGCGCAAATTCTTGGCGGCGGCGGTTCCGTTGGCGGCGGCCTCGGCGGCACGATCAACAACACCACGGGCTCAATCGGCGGCTCCGTCAGCGGCGCCGGCGATCTGAGTGCCGATACAGGCGTCGTCGATCGCGCCACCCAACGCGCTGAACGCGAAACGCGTCGCGCCGCTCGTGAAGCCCGCCGCGCCGCACGCGCTGCTGAGGAACACGCGAGCCAGCCGCGCAGCGTTGATGCGGGCGGCGGCGGCGCGCTCGATGGCGCGTTGAGCGCCGGGCCGCTGTCGGCGCAAGGCAATGGCTCTGCCGAAGGCTCGGGCAGCGCTATGATCGACCCGGGCCCGACGGTGAATAGCGCCACGACCACGACGCGCACCGCCGCCAACCGCACCCGTGGCGCAGCCCAAGGCGCCGTCGAGCGCGCGCAAAGTGTATCACCCAACGTCTCTGCGACGGGTGGCGTAAGCGCCAATGGCTCGGCCTCGGCCGGCCGCACGCAAGCGAGCGATGCGCCCGCAGCTTCGGGCGACACAGATTCGGCCGACGATACCGTCACCAGTACTCCGGACTGACGCGTCGATCGAAAGAGCGGCGGCGCTTACTCCCCCGCCCAAACGCGTCGCCGCTCGCCTAAGCAAGGCGCCGTTGCCCCCACCCAACGGCGCCTTCGCCTGCGTTCATTTGCCGATCTGAATCCGCTTCGTGGTCGGCTTCGTCGTTTCCAGCTTTGGCAACGTCACCGTCAGCACGCCGTTCTTGAAGCTTGCTTTGGCGCGGTCTTCATCGACTTGCGCCGGCAAAGCCATGCGGCGTTCGAAGCGGCCATAGAAGCGTTCGCTATAGCGGCGCTCCTTATCGTCCGTTTCGGTGTGTTTTTCACCGCGTAGTGTCAGCACGTCGTCCTGGATGTTGATCTCGATGTCTTTCTCATCGAGGCCGGCAAGCTCGGCCGTGACCTTCAATTCCTTGTCGGTCTCCGTGAGTTCAACGGACGGAAAGCCAAAGCTGTTCTGCTCGCGCGTAAACGGCGCAAGCCCAAACCCGTTGAACGTATCGTCGAAGAGGCGGTTCATCTCCCGCTGCAGCGCGAAGAACGGGCTCACATCGCTGGGCCGGTCGGGCGCGCGGAAGCGACGCCCCGGTACGAGGTCAGTCATCGCATGCTCCTTACCATTTGTGCGGTGGGTCGGCGCGACCGTTCACGCCGGCCCTCATGCGCACGCATTTAGAAAACGCTTAGCGCGCTTCAAGACATTGCGTTGCCTCAACCGCCGCGCCGTTCTTGCACGCTTTCAATGTACGCGAGCAGATCGTCGATCTGCGCTGGCGCCAAGCGAAACTCCGGCATGTCAGGATGGCCGACGAGAATACCTTCGGCGAACGCTTCTTCCAGCGCAGTGACGGGATAGTCGCGTGAAAGCGTGCGGAAGGGCGGCGCCATCGGGTGGCGGCTTTCGCCCGTCGCGCCGATGGCGTGGCAGGTTGCGCAATTCAGCTCCGCCAGATGCCGGCCGGATTCAACGCTCGGCGTCTCCGCACGCCTCGGCGCAGGCTCGGCCAAACAGCTCGCGCATCCGCCCAGCGCCAGCGCGACGATCACGAAGCTCACATGTCTCATGGCCTTCTCCCGCTTGAAGCATCGCGCCCCGGCGCGCGCTGGCCTTGATCGAACGCAACTATCCCAAGCTTGGCGCCCTTGGGCGCATTGAACCTGTCATCCGAGGCGTGCAAGTAAACGGCCCTCGCGAGGAGATGCCGCCGCCATGCTGGTTTGGGCCCAACGCACAGTTTCGGTGCTGACCACCAGAGCCTTGGTCTATGGCGGGCTGTTTGTTTTCGTTGTGCTGCTTCACCTGGCCTTGTCCGCGGCGCTACGCGAGCACGGCTGGAATAGCGGCCTGGCGCTGACCGCCTCCGGCGGCGCGGTGCTGGGTCTCGTGCTCGTGCTCTTCAATCTGCTCGAACGCGTCCGCGAATGGCGGGCGGGGCGGCGCGAAATGGAGCGTATGCGCCAACGCCTGCCGGGCGGGCCGATGTGCGTCGTCTGGCGCGCGCCGGAAACCACGGTGGATCAAGATGACGACGCGATGCCGTGGGAAGTCGTCGGGCCATTGCGCGCGCGCTATCCGAAGCTGGCGCGGCGCATGGGTGTCGAGGGCGTCGCCATCGCCGAATTCGAAGTCAGCGCCGAGGGCCGCGCCAAGAACATTTCCTGCGTCGATGCTTGGCCGTCCGATGTCTTCTATGATGCCGCCCGCGAAGCCCTGGAACACGTACGCTTCCAGCCCAAATTCGACGTTCATGTCCGTTACGGCGCGAGCTATCGCATCCCGTTCGTGTTCCGCATTTCGGGCGCCGCGAAGTTGAAAGAGCAGGGCCGACGCGCCCGCAAACTCCGCCCGACTTTACAGGCGGCCCAGCAAGCTGTGGAAAAATTCCGCCGCACCGGCTGACCCCGCGCGTTAACGCATTGAACTTTCTTAACTTAACCGCGCGTTCACCAATTTAAGCTGTTGTTAACGCTTGCGCGCAGCCTGCGGCGTTTCCCTGGCTGCGTCCCTGCGGGATGATGCCTGCGGGGTCCGGCGATTCGTTTCGCCGCTAAGATGGAATTGGGGTCGGTATTGGACGGCGAATTCGCAAGCCTGCTGGTGGCGGGCGGCTCCGCGTCGATCGCGATTGCGTCGCTCATCTGGGCGATGCGCGTGACCGATGGCGCGCGCGGCGGCGTCGACGCGTGGAAGAAGCGCGCGCGCGAACTTGAGGACAAAGTCGCCTGGGCGGACGCGATTTTCGGCGCGCACCCGGGCGTGGTGCTGATCTGGGAAGACATCACCGCCGACGCCGACGGCGATTGGGGCGCGCCACGCATTTACGGCAGCCCGCTCGCGCTCGCGAGCCTGCTGCGTTTCTCGGACGCGGCGGTCGCTGCATCGCCCGCCGTGCGCATCCTGCAAGGGCTCTCCGTTTTCGACGCGACCGACGCTACGGGCGCGGCCACGCGTCTGTCGCCCGCGCTGACGCGTTTGCGCCGTGAGGGCGCCGCGTTCTCGCTCAAAATTTCCACGCCGGATGGCGTCTTCGTCGAAGTCGACGGCCGCACCGCGGGCGCGCGCGCTGTCGCTTGGATCATGGATGCCAGCGTTCGCGGCGTCGAAGAGGGCGCAGCCGGCGGTCGCATCGGCATCGGCCACGAAGTTATCGCGCGCGATCCGGCCGCCTTCCTCGAAATGTGGAATGGCGCCCCGTTCATGGCCTGGCGCGTCAATGGCGCGATGAAGCTCGAATGGGCGAATCCGGAATATCTGGCGGCACTTGAAGCCAAATCGCTCGACCAAGCGCTCGCGCGCAATCTTCAGCTTGACCAAGGCGCCGTCGAACTTGCGCGCAAAGCCATCGAGACCGGCGAAGCGGTTGAAGAAACCCGCTCCGTCGTCGTGCGCGGCGGCGAGCTGCGCACGTTCCGTCTGCGCGTGTCGCCCGTCGCCGGCGGCGCCGCCGGCATGGCGATCGACGTCACCGAACAAGAAGCCGCGCGCGATCAGATCGCCCGCCAACAGCGCGCGCACGACGAGACTTTGAACTTCCTCGCCGAAGGCATCGCCGTATTCGATGCGCAAAAGCGCCTCGTGTTTCACAATCTCGCCTTCGAGCGGATGTGGAATCTCGATGCGGGCTTCCTGCAGGATCGCCCCGCGCACGCGGCGTGGCTCGATTATCTCAAAGAGAAGCGCAAGCTGCCGGCGCACGCGAATTACGCCGAATGGCGCGCGCGCGAACTGGCGCTCTACCAAGAGCACAACGATCTGCCGCAAGATTTTTGGGTGTTGCCGGACAGCCGCATGTTCCGCATCGCGCGCCAGCGTCACCCGAACGGCGGCATGCTGCTGATTTTCTCCGACATCACCAACGAAGTATCGCTGAAGAGCTCGTACGACGCGCTGCTGCAAACGCAGAAGGCCGCACTCGACAAGCTGCATGAAGCTGTCGTCGTGTTTGGTCTCGATGGGCGCTTGAAGCTGTCCAACGCCGCGTTCCAATCGGTGTGGAAGCTCGAAGCCGATCAGCTGCAGCCTGAAATGCCGTTCGATCGCGTGGTGGAACTCTGCCAGCCGCTCTTCCACGACAAGGCGATGTGGGCGCAGGTGCGCGCGCGCATCACGGACCCGTCGCCGGAAGCGCGCACTGAGTATCGCGCCGAAATGCGCCGCAGCGACGAGACGGTGCTGAAATTCCTGACCCGTCCGCTGCCGGACGGCGCAACGCTCGTGGCCTTCCAGGACATCACCGCCGATCGCCGCGTGGAAGAAGCGCTGCGCGAGCGCGCGGAAGCGTTCGAGCAAGCGGACAAGCTCAAGGGCCAATTCGTCGAGAACGTGTCCTACCAGCTGCGCAATCCACTGCAGGCCATTCTCGGCAACGCCGAGCTGTTGCAGCATCGCGTGTTCGGCCCGCTCAATGATCGCCAGGTCGAGCAGGTGGGCTCGATCATCGACGCCGCCGGCAATCTCTCCAAACTGATCGACAACATTCTCGATGTGGCGATGGTCGAAGCCGGCAATGTGCAGCTCGATCTCGGCCCCGTGAACATCTACGACACGATCAGTGAATCCGTGCAGATGGCCGCCTCGAAAGCGCGTGACACCGAAGTGCCGATCCGCATCAAATGCGATCCCTCGATCGGCGACATCGAAGCCGATCAAAAGCGCATCACGCAAGTGATCGTGAATCTGCTCTCGAACGCGCTGCGCCATACCGAGCGCGGCGACACGATCACAGTGTCCGCCGAACGCCTCGACGGCATCGTGCGCCTCACCGTCGCCGACACCGGCAAAGGCATGGGCTTCGATCAACAAGCGCGCGCGTTTGACAGCTTCCAATCCGGCGATCGTCGCGGCGCGGGCCTCGGCCTCGCCCTCGTGCGCTCATTCGTGGAAATGCACGGCGGTTGGGTCGCACTGCAAAGCGAGCCAGGCCGCGGCGTCACCGTCACGTGCCACCTGCCCGCTACCGCCCCCGCCGCCGGCCCGCCGCCAGTGCAGCCCGGCGTAAAGCAACGCGCGGCTTAACACGCATCCCTCCCCGCGCGCGGGGAGGGGCAGGGGCGGGGATAGCTCCGTCAAAGCGAGGATAGAGCGCGCCTCTATCCCACACCTCGGACCGCCGGCTTCCAGCCGGCATCTTCATTTTGGACAAAGCAAAACCGTTGAGTGCCTTGGCCTTCCACCGTGCCGGCTGGAAGCCCGCGGTCCGAACGGCAAAAAATCTATCCGACCGAGTTCAAACCGCGCGCACACTCCCGCGCATGAAACACATCGCCCACTCCACCCTGACCAGAGAGGATCTCGAGCGCCAACAGCGCTCGCTCTTCCTGTGGCTGCTGGGCCGTGATGCTCGTTCTGCGCCTGGGCACAAACGCGCATCGCTCAAAAAGCCTCGAACGCGTGATCAGCAAATGCGAGCGCTTCGTCCACGCGCATCTCATCTGCGTCGCACTCTCGCGCCAACGCTTTAACGTGCGCGCGCAGCTCTACATCGCCCACGGCGTGCGCGCTCACAAAGCCCACCCGCGCCTGCTCGCGCGCAGCTTCCGTAAGCGCAATGCGAGCTTCTACGTGCGCATCCTGCATGCGCTGCATGTGTTCAATCATGCCGAACGCTACATCGCACAGCTGACACGCAAACTTCGCGGCGGGCCCATGCATCTGGTGTTGGCGACGCCATCCCCACCCCCGCCCCTCCCCACTGCGTGAGGAGGGGAGCGCTACTCACCGCGCATAATCCCGCACGATGCTCTCCAGAAACTCCCGCCCTTCGAACACCGATTGCACGCGGATCTTTTCGTTGAGGCCGTGTGCGTTGCCTTCGCCGGGCAGCGAGAACATACCGCTCATGCCGTAGGTCGGGATGCCGGCATTGTTGAGGAAGCGACCGTCCGTGGCGCCGACAGTCATCGTCGGCACGATCGGCGTGTTCGGCCAAAGCCGTGCGGCGGCACGCTCGACTGGGCCCATGATCTCGCGCGTCAGCGCCGGCGGGCTCGATCCATCGCGGCGACGCACGATGCCGACCTCGATTTGCGCATCACCAACAGCGCGTTGCAGCTCGGCTTGCACTTCCTCCGGCGTATGGCCCTGCAACACACGGCACGAGAGCGTCGCCATTGCGCGTTGCGGCAGCGCGTTGGCGGCGTGGCCCGCGTCGAGCTCCGTGGCGACGCACGTCGTGCGCATCATCGCATTGAAGCTCGGATCTTGCGCGACGCGCGCCGCGGCCGCCGCATCATTCGGATTGCGCGCAAGCGCACTCATGGCCGTACCCATCTCACCGCCCACGATCGGCGCCATGCGCTCGAAGAAGGCGCGCGTCACCGGATTGAGTTCGACTGGGAATTGATACGCGGCCAGCCGCGTCAGCCCATTGCTCAGGCGATAGATCGCGTTGTCGGGCACGGGCCGCGAAGAATGGCCGCCCGGATTGGTGACCGTGAGCGTCATCACTTGGTGGATTTTTTCACCGGCTTGAACATTGAGCGCCACCGGGCCGTTCGCGCCCAGGATGCCGCCCGCGCCTTCGTTGATCGCGAAATCGGCTTGCAGCCATTGGCGATGATTGCGCAGCAGATAATCGACGCCATTGACGCGGTTCGAGGTTTCCTCGCCGCAGGTCAGCGCCATGCGGATGGTGCGTCGCGGGCGATAATTCTCGCGGCGCATGCGCACCAGCATGTCGACGAACACCGCCGCCATCGCCTTGTCGTCCGCCGTGCCGCGCCCGTAGAAGAAGCCGTTCTCTTCGTAGAGCGTGAACGGATCGCGCTCCCAATCCTCGCGCCGCGCATCAACTACATCGATATGCGCCAGCAGGAGCAGCGCGCGCTGGCGCGACGTGCCGCGAATTTGCGCAACGAGATTGCCGTCGCCCGGCGCGCCGTCCGGCACGATCACCTGCGCATCGGCCTCGGAGAAACCGGCATTGCGCAGATGCACGAGCATGGCTTCCGCCGCCCGCGTGCACGAGCCCGTGCTCGGCGAGGTGTCGATCTCGACGAGCTCTTCATAGATCGCGCGAAACGCCGCGCGCTCAGGCGTCAGCTCTTGCGCCTCCGCGCGCGCGCCAAATCCCACAAACGCGACCGCGGCCGCCAAAACCCAAGCCCGCATGAACCCCTCCGTCAGGTCATGAATGAACAAGTTCTGACCAAGGTTCAATCCGCGACCCAAATTGGGTCCATCAGGAACAACGCGAGATTAACCGCGCGCAGGGCATGGAATTCACCATGTCTGGTTCCGCCCCCGTCGCGTCCGCGCGTAAGCTCTTGCTTACGTTTGCGCCTGCGTTGGCGCTGACCTTCGCCAGCCTCGGCGCGGCCGTGGCGTTTGAAGTCGGCCCGCGCACGCCGCGCCAAGTCGCGGCGGTATTTCCACCCTGGTGGTCGCCGGCGCGCGTGTTCGAAGCGGCGTCCGACGCTGGCGCCGTCACCGCCATCGGCGGCGCCCGCAACATCGTGATCGTCGTCGCTGACGATGACCAATTGCCCGCGCGCCTCAACGCAGCCGGCGCGCTTCTGCAACTCAACCCAAGTCTCACCGGTCTCTGCGCCGAGGATCAAAGAGATGTTTAAGACCCTTGCCGATCAGCGCGTCTTCGGCGCGAAACTCGTCAGCGCCGCCAATTGGCTGTTCGTGCCGACCATTGGGGCGGCCGCTTTTTTCCTGGGCGACGCGTGGCTCGGCCTCGCCATTGCTGCGACGTGCGTCGCGGGTTTCGCCAGCTTGGTCATGCGCTTCGGCGGCGGCGAAGCCGGGCGGCTCACTGCGTCCGCAGCACTCATGGCGCAAGTTTCGTTGCTGGTCGCAGCCCATGCCGGCCACGCCTGGCAGATCGATATGCACATGACCTATTTCGCAGCGCTCGCGGTGCTCACGATCTTCTGCGACTGGCGCGCGATCCTCGCGGGCGCCGGCGTTGTCGCCGTGCATCACCTCACGCTGAACTTCCTCATCCCGGCCGCGGTGTTTCCGGGCGGCGGCGATTTCTGGCGCGTTGTCGTGCACGCCGTGATCCTTATTGTTGAAGCCGTGATCCTAATGGGCGTCGCTCACAATATCAGTGGCATGTTCGCCGCCACCGCCGAGACGCTGGAGCGCGCCGAAGCCGCGCGTGCCGAAGCCAACAAAGCGCAAGCCGCCGAAGCCAGCGCCCGCATCGCGGAACAACACGCCGCCGCTGAACGCGCGGCGCTGCAGAAGCGCATCGAGGATGAACAGGCCGATGTCGTCGCGCGCCTCGCCAGCGGGCTCGAGCGCCTTGCGCAAGGTGACCTCACCGCCCAGATCACCAGCGCCTTCCCGTCCGGCTACGAAAAGCTCCGTGGCGATTTCAACGCCGCTTTGCGCCAGCTCAGAGAGACGATGGCCGATCTGAGCGGCGCCGTGGATACGATGCGCTCCGGCGCTGGCGACATCAGCCAAGCCACTGACGAGATGTCGCGTCGTACCGAAAGCCAGGCGGCCAGCCTGGAAGAATCCTCAGCCGCGCTCGATGAGATCACGGTGAACGTCCGCCGCACGGCTGACAACGCCAAGAAGGTCGCCGACGCCATGGGTGCGGCGCGCAGCGATGCGGACAAGAGCGGCGCCGTCGTCGCCGATGCGATCGAAGCCATGCGCGCGATCGAAGGCTCGTCCAAACAGATCAGCCAGATCATCGGCGTGATCGATGAGATCGCCTTCCAAACCAATTTGCTCGCGCTCAATGCCGGTGTTGAAGCTGCGCGTGCCGGTGAGGCGGGCCGTGGCTTCGCCGTCGTCGCCACGGAAGTTCGCGCACTCGCGCAGCGCTCCGCCAGCGCCGCGCGCGATATCAAGGAGCTCATTCAGAATTCAGAAGGCCTGGTCGACACCGGCGTCGGTCTCGTGGGCCAGACGGGTGAGGCGCTCACGCGCATCGCCTCTAGCGTCGGTCAGATCGACACGCTCGTGCAGGACATCGCTGAATCGATCGCGCAGCAATCGTCAGGCCTGGTGCAGGTCAACGCCGCCGTCGATGAGATGGATCGCGTCACGCAAAGCAATGCGGCCATGGTCGAGCAATCCGCCGCCGCCAGCCACGCGCTCTCGGATGAAGCCGCCGGCCTCGCGCAAAAAGTCGGCCGCTTCCGGATTGCCGACGAACCGCTCCGCCGCAGCGCTTAGTGCTGGCTCTTTGGTAGCCGCACCACGAGGCCGTCGAGGGCGTCGCTGATTTTGATTTGGCAGGAGAGGCGCGAGGTCGGCTCAACGTCGTTGGCGAAGTCGAGCATGGATTGCTCCATCGAGCCGGCTTCGCCCGTCTTATCGGCCCAGGCCGCATCGACATAGACGTGGCAGGTGGCGCAAGCGCAGGCGCCGCCGCAATCGGCGTCGATGCCAGGCACCGCGTGCTTCACCGCCGCTTCCATCACGGTCTGGCCGTTCGGCGCGTCGACAACATGCTCCTTACCGGAGTGCTCGATGTAAGTGATCTTCGGCATGATTCCCTATTTCGCGCTTGCGACCAATTCTTTCATTGGCCTTGTCTCGTCGGCGATGACGTCCCGCGGCAGCGAACGCCCCGTCTGGATCAGCATCTTCGCCCCCAAATACTCGGCCGGCTTGTTGACCGCATCGACCGCGATCAATTTTTCGCCCTGATAATAGAACGCCGCGAAGGCGCGGTCAGTCATGACGCCACGGAAGACGATGTGATCATAGCCGTTAAAAAGACCGGCGATCTGCAGTTTGAGATCATATTGATCCGACCAGAACCATGGCGCCTCAAGGGCGGGCGGTTTGCCGCCGGTAATCGCAGCCGCCACGATCTTCGCGCCTTCGATCGCGTTATGCACGCTTTCGAGCCGGCATAGACGATTGTCAAAAAAGCTGATCGGGCGCGCGGCGCAATCGCCGATGGCGAAGATGTTCGGATCGGACGTGCGGCATTGGGCGTCGGTGATGACGCCGTTTTCGGTGGTGAGCCCGCATTGCGATGCGAGCGTCATTTCGGGATTCACACCGATGCCGGCGAGCACGATATCGGCCGGAATCTCTGTGCCGTCGGTGAGGCCGACGGCGGTCACGTGATCGCTGCCTTTGATCAGAGCCGGCTGGCCGCCAAGCACGAAGCGCACGCCTTGGCGCGTGTGTTCATCCAGGAAGAAGCCAGCGACCTCGGGGCTGGTCACGCGTGCGAGCGGCCGGACGGCGGTTTCCACCACGGTGACGTCGAGTCCCAGCTGGCGCGCGACAGCGGCGGCTTCCAGGCCGATATAGCCCGCGCCAATGACGACGAGCTTTTTGCCCTGCACGAAATGCGGCTTCATCGCATCGATGTCAGCGGCTGTGCGCAGCGTGAACACGCCAGCAAGGTCGGCGCCCGCGAGCGGTAGCTTGCGTGGCCGCGAGCCTGTCGCCAGGACAAGCGCGTCGTAGCTCAATTCGCGCCCGCCCTCGACGCGCACCTTCTTGCTGGCGCGATCTATCCAGACCGCTTTCAGCGACGTCAGCAGCGCGATGTTCTCTTCGCCATAGACGCTGGCCGGGCGCAGCAGCAGCCGATCCATATCCAGCTCGCCGGCGAGGTATTTCTTCGACAGCGGCGGGCGCTGGTAAGGCGCGTACGGCTCTTCGCCGATGAGCGTAATGTCGCCCGCGAAGCCGCCTTGGCGCAGGCGTTGAGCCGTCTCGCCGCCGGCCTGGCCGGCGCCGATGATGATAACGCGTTTGATTTCGTTCATAGTCACAGCGGCTTAGCTTTTGCGGCCTCTGCGCGGCTTGCGCAAGGCGCCCTTGATGCCGCGCTGCCGCTAGGCCAGCATCCGCCGCCGTGACCGCCCAGAACCTTGTTGATTCGCGAGAAATCGCGCTGCCCGACGCGGCGGCGACGGTCGCGCTCGGGCGACGCCTAGGCGAAAGGATAGGGCCGGGCGACGTGGTTTGCCTGTTCGGCAATCTGGGCGCCGGCAAGACCACGCTCTCCCGCGGGGCGATCGAAGCCTGGACGGGCGCGGCGGAAGACGCGCCCAGCCCCACCTATACCTTAGTGCAGACCTATGATGGCCCGCGCGGCGAACTCTGGCATGTGGACCTCTATCGACTGAAGCAACCGGACGACGCCTGGGAGCTAGGGCTGGAGGACGCATTCGCTTACGCCGCGTGTCTGATCGAATGGCCAGAGCGCCTGGGCGCGCAGCTGCCACGCGATCGGCTCGACATTGCACTCACGCCGGCAGACGAAGGGCGTACGGCGAAGCTCAATGCGCATGGCGCTTGGAGAGAGAAGCTTGGAACGATCTGAAGCGCTGGCGAAATTGCTTGGCGAGACTGGTTTCGCCGACGCCGAGCGCGTGCCGCTCGCAGGCGATGCCTCAACGCGCCGCTATGAGCGCCTGACGCTGCCACATCGTCGCGCGATCCTGATGGATGCGCCGAAGAGTGCGGAAAGCGCGCCGTGCCCGCCGGGCGCCACGCCAGCCGAGCGCCGCACCATGGGTTGGAACGCGACCTCGCGCCTGGCGGCTTCGCGCGTGGAAGCCTTCGTTGCGGTCGCCGCGTATCTCGAAAGCCTGGGCCTAGCGCCGCCGCGTATTTATGGCGCCGATTGCGACGCCGGTTACGCCGTGATCGAGGATTTGGGCGACGGGCTCTACGCCAACGTCATCCCTGACGGTGTCGACGAGATCGCGCTCTATCAAGAAGCTGCGCGCGTGCTTGCGCACGTGCATGCAGCGCGCCCGCCGTCGAAGTTGGAGGGTGCGGGCGGCGCTTCTTGGCCGTTGCTCGATTACGACGCGCTCGCTCTGGAAGTGAACGCGGATCTGTTCGTCGAATGGCTCCCGCGCGCGGCAGACGTGCGCATCGACGATGCGGCGCGCGCGCGTTGGGAGCAGGTGCGCGACAATCTGATCGTGAAAGCGCTGGGTTTTCCGCGCGCGTTCACGATCCGCGATTATCATGCGGAAAATCTACTCTGGCTGCCGGAGCGCTACGGCTTGCAACGCGTCGGCCTGTTGGATTTCCAGGACGCGGTACGCGGTTGGCGCGCGTGGGATTTCGCGATGCTGTTGCATGATGCGCGGCGCGACGTGAGCCCTGCGGCGCACGAAGCCGCGATCCGCGCGTATCTCGACGCGACGGGCGCGAACGACGCCGATTTCCGTCGCGAGCTGGCGGTGCTCGGTGCGATCAACGCGATGCGCATCCTGGGCGTCTTCTCGCGCCTTGCAGGTCGTGACGGCAAACAGCGTTATCTCTCCTTCATGCCGCGCGAGTGGGGCCATCTGGCGCGCACGCTGCAGCATCCCGCACTCGAAGACACGCGCGATTTCGTCGAGAGCGTGGCGCGTCCTTATCTGGAGAAAGCCGCGTGAGCGCCACACCGCACACTGCCATGGTGCTCGCCGCTGGCCTTGGCACCCGCATGCGGCCGCTGACCAATGATCGGCCGAAGGCTCTAGTGCATGTGCGCGGTCGCGCGCTCATCGATCATGTGCTCGATCGGCTGATCGGCGCCGGCGTGAAACGCGCGGTCGTGAACGTGCATGCGTTCGCCGATTTGCTCGAAGCGCATGTGAAGCGCCGCACCGACATCGAGATCGTGATCTCCGACGAGCGTGCGCAGCTGATGGAAACCGGCGGCGGCGTGCGCCAGGCGCGGCCTTTGCTTGGCGACGATCTAATCATCGTCTGCAATATCGATAGCGTTTGGGAGGAGCCGAACGGTTCGGCGGTCGCGCGTTTGTGTGCTGGTTTCGACGCCTCACGCATGGGCGCGCGCCTGATGTTGGCGGCGATGGATGAGCAGCTCGGCTACGAAGGCGCCGGTGATTTCGTGATGGACGATGCAGGCGCGCTTGCGTTCCGTGATCAGCGTCCAAGTGCGCCGTGGGCGTATATTGGCGCGCAGATTATCGATCCGCGCATTGTCGATGACGAACCGCTTGAACCGTTCTCGTTCACGCGCGTGTGGCGCAGATTGGCGAGCGAAGGGCGGCTGCACGGCGCGCCGCTTGGCGGCTATTGGATGCATGTCGGCGATCCCGAAGCGCGCGAACAGGCTGAAGCGCGATTGACGGCGGCGGCGGCGCCAAGTCCATGAGCATGCTCTCGCTCGGGCTGCCCGAACCTTTGTTCGGCGGCCCAGCGCCGCGCCTGCGCTGTGCGCCCGCGTCGGCGCCATTTCTCGATGTGTTGGCGGACGCATTGGTCGCCGAACTCTCGCCGGAGCGCGATCCGTTCGCGCTGGCCGATGCGCTGGTGCTGCTGCCGAACCGCCGCGCCGCGCGTGGGCTGATTGACGCCTTCGCTAAGCGTTTGGGCGGCGCGGCGTTGTTACCGGCGATGCGCCCGTTGAACGATCCGTACGCCGACGACGATCCGGACGTTTGGGGCGCCGATCCGATCGCGGACGATATTCTGCCGCCGATCAACAAGCTGCAGCGGCGCATGCAACTCGCCGCGTTGATCCGCGCGCGCGACAAGTCCGAGAACGGCGTCGAAGATCCAGCGCGCGCTTTGGCGCTGGCCGATGAGCTGGGCAAGCTACTCGACAGCGCCTCGACTGTGGATCACGTCGATTGGAAGAAGCTGCCGAAGCTGGTCGAAGAGATCGAACTTGCGCGGCATTGGCAAAGCTCCGCCGCGTTCCTCGATATCATTGCCACCTTTTGGCCGGAGCATCTGAAGGAGCGCGGCCAAAGCGATCCGGTCGAGCATGGCGCGGCGTTGCGTCGTGCGCTCGCGGCGCGCTGGAAAGCCAAGCCGCCGACGCGGCCTGTGATCATCGCGGGTTCGACTGGCTCGATCGCGACGACGCGGGAGCTGATGCGCGTGGTGTCGCGCTTGCCGCGCGGCGTGGTCGTGCTGCCGGGGATCGATGTCGATCTGGATGACAGCTCGTGGCGCATGGTCGGCGATCAGCATCCGCAACACGCGTTGAAGGCGACGCTGTCGGCGCTTGGCGTGGAGCGCGATGCCGTGCCGCTGTTGCGCCTGGAGGATGAACGCGGCCGCGCACGGCGTGTGTTGATGCGCGAAGCTCTAGCGCCGGCGGAGAAGACAGCGGATTGGCTTGCGCGCTTGGATGCGGCTGGCGGCACGGATTTCGTGCGTGAAGGCGCGAGCGGTTTGCGCCTGCTCGAAGCCGCGACCGAAGACGAAGAAGCGATGGCGATCGCGCTTCTGGTGCGCGAGGCGCTGGAGAAGCCGGACGGCAGTGCGGCCATCGTGACGCCGGATGCGGCTTTGGCGCGGCGGATCGAATCTAAGCTCGCGCGCTGGGGTATTGAGCCGAACGTCTCGCATGGCCTGCCGCTGCGCGAGACTGATGCAGGGCGCTTGGTGGCGTTGCTCTGCGAGTTGGCGCGCGATCCCGGCGAGCCGGTGGCGCTGGCGGCGTTGCTGAAGCATCCGCGTGTCGGCTTGGCGCGAGACGCGGCGGCGTTGACGGTGCTGGAGCACAAGGGTCTGCGCGGGCCGCGCCGTTATGATTCACTCGGTGAACTCGCGACGCTCGATCAGCGCGTTGAGATCAAAGCGTGGGACGGCGCGCGCGGCATTGTGGAGATGGTCGCTGCAGCGTTGAAGCCGCTCACCGAGCTGATGTCGCATCGCCAAGTCTCGCTCGCCGAGTTTGCCGACGCACTCACGCAATCGGCCGAGAAGCTAACAGCGTTCGACGTCTGGCAAGGCCGCGACGGCGAAGCGGTGGCGACGCTATTGCGCGAAGCGAACGAGCATGGCGGCGAACTTGGCGAGATGGAAGCGCACGCGGCGCCGCGCGTGATGTTGCGCTTGATGGATGGTCGCGAAGTGCCGCCGCTGCAAACCAGCGGCGATGCGCGCGTGGCGATTTGGGGGCTGCTCGAAGCGCGATTGCAGCGGCGCGATTTGATGATCCTGGCCGGCCTGAACGAGGGCGTGTGGCCGGCGCCGCCCGGCGAAGACCCGTTCCTCTCGCGCGCGATGCGGGCGAAATTGGGCTTGCTGTCCGTCGATGCGCGCATTGGCTTGGCCGCGCACGATTTCGCGCAGCTCGCCAACGCGCCGAACGTGGTGCTGTCGCGCGCCCTGCGGCGCGACGGGTCGCCGACGCTCGCGTCACGCTGGCTGTGGCGTTTGAAGACGTTGGTGCAGGGCGCGCAAGCGGAGCTGCAATCGGCCAACGAGTTTATCGAGTACGCCCGCGCACTCGATAAACCCGCCGCGATTAATCCCGCAAAGCCGCCCAAGCCACGTCCACCGGCCGGCAAGCGCTTGACGCAAGTGAGCGTGACGACGGTGGAGACGTTGATCCGCGATCCATATGCAGTCTATGCGCGGCGGATTTTAAAGCTGGATCATCTCCTGCCGATCGGTGCGCCGGCAGGGCCCGCCGAGCGCGGCACAGCCGTGCATGCGGCGATCGAGAAGTTTGAGGATGGCGACGATCCCGCGAAGCTCACGTGGCTGCTGGATGAGGCGCTGCGCTTGCACGGCATTTCACCCGAACGCCGCGCGGCTGAGCGGGAGCGCCTAGGCGTATCGGTCGCGGCGTTGATCGCGTGGTTCGATGAACGACGCGCGCGCAACGCAACCGTGTTTCGCGAAGTCTTCGGCAAGATGGACGTCGATGGCGTAGAATTGCGTGGCATCGCGGATCGCATCGAGATTGGCGCAGGGCACGCCGCGATCCTCGATTTCAAAACAGGTGCGCCGCCGACCGACAAGCAAGTCAGTACGGGCTTGTCGCCACAGCTTTTGCTCGAAGCGGCAATGCTCGCGCGGGGCGTCTTTAAAGATGAAGCGCGCGGGATCGTCGTGCCGCGCGCTGACGTCACCGAACTGATCTATTGGCGTTTCGGCAATTCCGATCCCACGCCACGCGCGGTCAGTCTCGAGGATAGCCCGCATGAAGCCGGCGAGAAGGCGCTCTCTTCGTTGCGCGGTTTGCTCGCGCGTTATGCGGACGAAGCCCAAGCGTTTCTTTCCAAGCCGCGCGTGCAATTCATCAAGCCGTATGCGGAGTATGATCATCTCGCGCGGCGCAAGGAATGGGCCGACGAAAAGGGCGATGAGTAATGAACGCCCCGCTTGACGCCCTACAAGAAGCGAACGCCAGCCAGGGCTTGGCGGCGAACCCGTCATACTCCGTGTTCGTCACCGCGAACGCAGGATCTGGCAAGACAAAGGTGCTGGTCGATCGCATCGCGCGATTGCTGCTCGAGGGTTCAAAGCCATCCGCGTTTCTCTGCATCACCTACACGAAGGCCGCGGCCGCTGAGATGCAGCGCCGACTATTCGAACGCCTCGGCGGTTGGTGCGTCGCCGACGACAAAACGCTCGCAACGGAGCTGGCGAAGCTCGGGGCGCCAGACGCCAATCTCGGTCAAGCGCGCGCTCTGTTCGCACAGGCGCTGGAAACGCCGGGCGGTTTGAAGATTCAAACCATTCACGCCTTCTGTGAACGCGTGTTGGCGCGCTTCCCATTGGAAGCTGGCGTGTCGCCGGGCTTTGACATTGCCGACGAAGCGCGCGCGGCGGCGTTGTTGGGGCAAGCGCGTGCGGATGCGGCCTTGGCGCCTGATGCGCCGCGCGAGGCGTTCCGGCGTTTCGCGGCGCGGCTGCATGGCGAGGCATTGGAAGGTTTGCTCGATCGCTTGGCATTGCGCCGCGGCGAGTTTCACAATTACGCGCAACGCTACCAGGGCGAGTTGTTCGCACAGCAATCCCTGCGCGACCGGCACGGCGTCACCCAGAGCGCGGAAGATTTCATCCGCGAGTTCTTACGGCCGTGGCGCTGGAATGATCTGCGCGAAGCGGCGACGAAGCTGGCCGAGGGCAGCACGCAAGATGTCGCGACTGGGGAGCGCCTACGCGCAGTGCTGGCGTGCGTGGAGCGCAACGATCATGCGGGCGCGATGGCCGGCTGTTTCGCGCTGGCGCTGACCGGCGACGGCGCGCTGCGTGCGAGTTTCGCGACGAAGCCGACGCAGAAGGCGCATCCTTGGCTTGAGCCTCTTGTGCGTGAGCTGTCCGAGGCAACGGCAGATGCACGAGATCGTTTGAATGCGATCGAGCGTGCGGAAGATTCGATCGCCGCGCTTGCGCTCGCGCTGAAACTCGACCAAGCGTATGCCGACGCGAAGAAGCGCGCCGGCGCGCTCGATTTCGACGATCTGATCGAACACGCGCAGGCGCTGTTGCAGCGCTCCGAGGCCGCGCCTTGGGTGCTCTACAAGCTTGACGGTGGCTTGGATCACATTCTGATCGATGAAGGGCAGGACACGAGTCCCACGCAATGGAATCTGATCGCGCCGCTGCAGGATGAATTCTTCGCTGGCGCAGGCGCGCGTGAGATGCCGCGCACGATCTTTGCGGTCGGCGATCCCAAGCAGAGCATTTACGCGTTCCAAGGCGCCGATCCGCGCCGCTTCTTGAATGAAGCGCAAGAGCTGTCGCGGCGCGCGCATAGGGCGGAAATGCTGTTCGTCGCGCCGGAATTGCGCACGTCGTTCCGCACGGCGCCCGAAGTGCTGGAGGCGGTGGACGCGACGATGGCCGGCAAGCCGCTTGTTGCTGGCAATCCTGGCGCGCATGACGAGATCAAGCATTTGGCGGCGCGTGCCAAGGAAAGCGGCGTCGTTGAAGTGTGGCCATGGACGCCGCGTCCAATCGTGGCGGACGCCAAGCCTTGGGACGCGCCGCAGGATGTCGAGACCGGCGCCAGCGTGCACGCGATCCTCGCCAAAGCGATCGCGCAGCGCGTCAAGACGATGATCGAGACGCGCGAAGCCGTCTGGGACAAGGGTGCGTTGCGACCGGTGCGTGCGGGCGACGTGTTGGCGCTGGTGCGCACGCGCGGCGCCATGTTCCGCGAACTGATTAAAGCGTTCAAGCGTACGGGCCTGCCGGTGGCGGGCGCCGACCGCATGGTGTTGCGCGATGAATTGGCGGTCGAGGATTGTTTGGCGCTGATGCAAGTCGCGCTCGATCCGGCCGACGATTTGGCGTTGGCGTGCGTGCTGAAGGGGCCGTGGTGCAATCTCGTTGATGACGACGCGGATCTGTTTCCGCTGGCGTACGGCCGCGACAAGGGCGAGCGGCTGATCGATCGCTTAATGGCGAGCACGGAAGAAAAGTATGCCGCCGCGCGTGCCTTCGTCACGGAGTTGATCGCACGCAAAGGCGCGGATGCGTTTGCGTTTCTGAGCTGGGCGCTGGAGACGCAGCAGGGCGGCGGGCCGTCTGGCTGGGCGCGCGTGTTTGCGCGGCTGGGGCCGGAGACGCGCGATCCGTTGGAAGAATTGTTGCAGCGTGCGTTGAAGCCCGCGGGGCACGTTGCGCCGACTTTGCAGCGCTTCTTGTATGATATTGAGCTCGACGCGGGGCAGGTAAAGCGCGAGCTGGAGGCCGAGACGGGCGCGGTGCGCGTGATGACGGTGCACGGCGCCAAGGGGCTTGAGGCGCCGGTGGTGATTTTGCCGGACGCGACCGGCGACGTCGCCGATGCGCCAGACAATGGCTTGATCTTCGATGACGAGGATGGGCCGTTCGTGTCGTTCCGAGGCAAGGACGATGATCGCGCTGTTGCCGGTGCGCGCGCTGCGCATGAAGTGCGCATGTTGGGCGAGCATTGGCGCTTGCTCTATGTGGCGATGACGCGCGCGCGCGATCGGCTGATCGTGTGTGGCACGCAATTCGGCAACGCGAAGCTTGGTGAAGCGCCGGAAAGCTGGCGGGCTGCTGTGCAGGAAGGTTTATCCAAGCTTGGCGCTGAAGCTTTTGAGACGCCGTTCGGTGAAGGTTTGCGCTATGGCAAGCCGCTGTTTGCTGATGCGCAGACAATAGCGCCGTGTGTTGAATCCGTGCTGCCAGTTTGGGCGCGCACGCCTGCGCCGGGTGGCAAGCGTGTGGAGATTGCCGCGCCGTCGCGTGTGGCGCGCGTGAACCCGGCTTTGTTTTCGCCGCGCGGCGATGGGCAGAAAAGGTTTCGGCGCGGGCAGATGATCCACGGCCTGCTGCAACGTCTGCCCGAGATCGAGGAAGCGCGGCGCGAAGCGGCGGCGTTGGCGTGGCTGGCGCGGCAGGGCGTCGATGATGCCGAGGCCGCGGAGTTTGCGCGCGAGGCGATGCGCGTCGCGGCGGATAAGCGCTTCGCGCCGGTGTTCGGGCCGAACAGCCGCGCCGAAGCGCCAATCGTCGGCGACGCGGCGGGCAAGCCGGTGCGCGGTATTGTGGACCGCATCGTCGTGGAAGATTCGCGCGTGCTCGTGCTCGACTTCAAAACCGATCGCCCGGCGCCCACCGATCCGGCCGCGGCGCCCGATGCTTACGTCTTACAACTTGCGCTCTATCGCGCCGTTTTGCGCAAGATTTTCCCAGCAAAGGCCGTGTCTTGCGCCTTGCTTTGGACGGAAGCGCCGTATTTGATGGACCTGCCGGAAGATCGTTTGGATGCTGTTTTCGCGAATTTCGCCGCCGGTTGAAACCTTAAGACTTCCCACCTACATCCGGTGCACGATTCCGCTGTCCAAGCAGGAGATTCTTACGTGGCGACCACCAAGATTACCGACGATAGTTTCGACGCCGATGTGCTGAAGTCTGGCACGCCTGTGCTTGTCGATTTCTGGGCGGAATGGTGCGGCCCGTGTAAGCAAATTGGCCCCGCACTTGAAGAGATCGCCGCCGAGATGGGCGATCGCGTTCAGGTCGTGAAGCTGAACATCGACGATAATCCGATGACGCCGGGCAAGTACGGCGTGCGCGGCATCCCGACATTGATGGTGTTCAAGGATGGCAAGGTCGCGGCCACGAAAGTTGGCGCGATGCCGAAGTCGAAGATCGTCGAATGGCTGAACGAGAGCGTCTAAGCGTTCTCTGCCGCTAGAGCTTCGGCGGCCAGCACAAACGATCCGCAGATCAACACACGCGGCGCAGGCAACTGCGCCGCGTTTTGCATGGCGATGGCGAGGGATGGCGCCGTGGTGCTGTCGATTCCAAGCTTGTCGCCAAGGGCTGCGAGTTCGTTCGTCGAGACGTGATCGTCCGCGAGCGGCACGGCGATGATGTGATCGGCGAAGCGTGCGAGAGCGGCGATGAAAAGTGTCGCGTCCTTGCGCTTGCGCAGACCGACGATGGCGATGTTCTTGCCGCCGCGTCGGGCTTTCATGTCTTGCATCGCGTAGGAAAGCGCGACGCCCGCGTGCGCATTGTGGCCGCCATCAACCCATACTTCGCCGCCAATCGCGCGGATCGGTGCGCTGAGAGCGCCGCGTGTGAGTGGCTGCAAGCGCGCCGGCCATGTGGCGTCGGCGATGCCTTTTGCGAATGCGTCGTGAGAAAGATCGGGGCGCCAGCGCATGAGCGCGGCGCAGGCGAGGCCGGCGTTTTCGATTTGATGCGCGCCGGCGAGCGCGGGCAGCGGCAGATCGAGCGCGCGGGTTTCGGTCTGCACGACGAGGCGGCCGGCATTAGCGTAAGCGTCCCAATCTTGGCCGTGCTGCAGGAGTGGCGCGTTAACGTGTGCGGCGTGCGCTACGAGGATGTCGCAGGCTTCATCGGGTTGACGCGCGATGATGGCGGGTGTGTTCGGTTTGATGATGCCGGCTTTGTGCGTGGCGATTTCGGTGAGTGTGGCGCCGAGAACGTCTTGGTGATCGAGATCGATGGGCGTGATCGCGCTGAGCGCGGGCGTCACGACATTGGTCGAATCATCGCGCCCGCCCATACCCGTTTCGAGCAGAACGAGGTCGGCAGGCGTTTCGCTGAAGAGCAGGAAGGCGGCGGCGACCTGCGCGTCGAATTGGGTGAGGTCGCGGGAGATTGCGGCGATGTGCTCGGCGGCAAGAATGAGCGCTTCTTCGCTTGCGGGCGCACCCGAGACCACGAAGCGCTCGTTCAGCTTGAAGAGATGCGGCTTCGTGTAGGTGTGCACGCGCAGGCCCGCCGCTTCGGCGATGGCGCGCATGAAGGCGATGGTGGAGCCTTTGCCGTTGGTGCCGGCGACGTGGATGATCGGCGGCAGCTTGCTTTGCGGATTGCCGAGGGCGGCGAGCGTCGCGCGCAGCGGCGCAAGATCGAGCGCTTTGCCGTGGCCGAATTCTGGGCCGAAGAGCGCGTCGAAGTGCTCAAGCGCGGAATCGCGCAAGTTTACTCCGCCGCCTTCGCGCGCACTGTCTTCGCGCTCGGCTTACGCTTACCGCTGCGCGGCGCATCGGCTTCTTCATCCGCCGCCGCGATGTCAGTCAGCTCAAACGTCTCGCCACTATCGCCTTGCTTGGCTGCATTCTTGTGCATCAGCACCGAGAGCAGCGTGGCGATCGTCGCCTTCAGTTGGCGGCGATCGACGACGAGATCGACCATGCCTTTGTCGAGCAGATATTCCGAGCGCTGGAATCCTTCCGGCAATTTCTGACGGATGGTTTGTTCGATCACGCGCGGGCCAGCGAAGCCGATCAAAGCGCCGGGCTCAGCGAGATGCACGTCGCCAAGCATCGCGTACGACGCGGTGACGCCGCCCGTGGTCGGGTCGGCGAGCACGACGATGTAAGGCAGGCCTGCTTCGCGCAGCATTTGGATTGCCAGCGTCGTGCGCGGCATCTGCATCAGCGAGAGTATGCCTTCCTGCATGCGCGCGCCGCCGGAGGACGTAACCATGATCATCGCGGCTTTGCGGCGCACGGCGGCTTCAGCGGCAGTGACGAAGCCCTCGCCGGCGGCCATGCCGAGCGAGCCGCCCATGAATTCGAAATCTTGCACCAGCACGACAGCATGCGCGCCGCCGATGCGGCCATAGCCAGCGGCCATGCAATCTTCGCGGCCGACTTTGGCGCGCGCGCTCTTCAAGCGGTCGACGTATTTTTTATCGTCTTTGAATTTCAGCGGATCGGCGGCGACCTTTGGCAACAGGATCGTCTGCCAGGCTTGGTCGTCGAACATTTGCTTGAAGCGCGCGTCGGGGCCGATGCGCATATGGAAGCCCGAGGGCGTCACCCAATCGGAGGCTTCCAGCTCCGAGCGATAGATCAATTCGCCGCTCAGCGGGTCCTTGATCCAGAGATTGTCCGGCGTGTCGCGCTTTTCCTCGTCGCCCTTTTTCTTGGCGAGGCCCGGTCGCGCGAAATTTGACAGCCAGTTCATGCGGGTGTCCCTTTTATTGCCCGCGCGCAGTGCGGACAGCTTCGCTCAGCTGTTTCACTTTGCGCAAGACGCGTTCGACGGCTTGCTCAGAGCCGCCAGCCGCGATTTCATCAACAAACGCCGAACCGACGACGACGGCGTCAGCGTCTTGGGCGATGGCGCGCGCCGCTTCCGGTGTGCGCACGCCGAAGCCCACGGCGATGGGTAATTCCGTGGCGCGCTTGATGCGCTCCACCGCGGCGCGCACGTCTTCGGATGTCGCTGCGTTCGCGCCTGTGACGCCTGCGACGGAGACATAATACAGGAATCCGGAGGCGCCTTCGAGCACATTGGTTAAACGGTTATCGTCGGTGGTCGGCGTGGCCAGGCGGATGATCGAGAGATCATTGGGCGCGAAAGCGGCGCGGAGCGGGGAATCTTCTTCCGGCGGCAGGTCGACGATGATGGCGCCATCGGCGCCGGCGTTCGTCATTTCGCGCGAGAACAATTCGTAGCTCATTTGCTCAACGGGATTGGCGTAGCCCATCAGGATGAGCGGCGTGGTTTGATCCTCGGCGCGGAAGCGGAGCGCGAGATCGAGCGTCTTGCGCAGAGAGCCGCCCGCTTTCAGCGCGCGTTGTGCGGCGAGTTGGATCGAAACGCCGTCAGCCATCGGATCGGAGAAGGGAAAGCCAAGCTCGATCACGTCCGCGCCTGCGGCGGGTAGCCCGCGCAGGATTTCAAAGCAGGTCTCATGATCAGGATCGCTCGCCATGATGTAGGCGACGAGGCCAGCGCGGCCCTCGCGCTTGAGCGATGCGAAGCGGGTGGAGAGGCGGGTCATCAAATCCTCACCCGCTTACGAGGGGAGGGGGCGTGGGCAACGTCCCCCTTCGTCTCGCGGCTGCGCCGCGTTCCACTTCCCCCGCAAGCGGGGGAAGATGAGTGAGCGCCGCTCATATCTTCACCCCAAGCGCATCCGCTACGGTGAACACGTCTTTGTCGCCGCGGCCGCAGAGGTTCAGGATGAGGAGGCCGCCTTTGCCGATCTCTTGCGCGACTTCGCCGACGCGCGCCAAAGCGTGCGAAGGTTCGAGCGCGGGCAGGATGCCTTCGAGACGGGCGCAGAGTTTGAAGGCTTCGAGCGCTTCGTCGTCAGTGCAGCTTAGATATTTCGCGCGGCCGATGTCGGCGAGATAGGAGTGTTCGGGGCCGACGCCGGGATAGTCGAGACCGGCGCTGATCGAATGGCCTTCGAGAATCTGGCCGTCTTCGTCTTGCAAAAGATAGGTGCGGTTGCCGTGCAGCACGCCGGGCTTGCCGCCATTAATCGCCGCCGCGTGCTTGTTGTAAACGTCGAGACCGAAGCCCGCCGCTTCGACGCCATAGAGCTTCACACTCTCGTCGTTGAGGAACGGATGGAAGAGGCCGATCGCGTTGGAGCCGCCGCCTATGCACGCCATCACCGCGTCCGGCAGACGGCCTTCGCGTTCGAGCATTTGCGCGCGCGCTTCGCGACCGATCACGCTTTGGAAGTCGCGCACCATTTCTGGATACGGGTGCGGGCCGGCGGCGGTGCCGATGCAATAGAACGTGTCGTGCACGTTGGTGACCCAATCGCGCAGCGCTTCGTTCATTGCGTCTTTCAGCGTGGCGTTTCCGCTGGTGACGGGGCGCACTTCGGCGCCGAGCAGCTTCATGCGGAAGACGTTGGGCTTCTGGCGCTCGATGTCGGTCGCGCCCATGAACACGACGCAGGGCAGGCCCAGGCGCGCGCAAATGGTGGCGGTGGCGACACCGTGTTGGCCGGCGCCGGTTTCGGCGATGATGCGCGTCTTGCCCATGCGCAGCGCGAGCAGCACTTGGCCGAGGCAATTGTTGATCTTATGCGCGCCGGTGTGATTGAGCTCGTCGCGTTTGAAGTAAATCTTCGCGCCGCCGAAATGCGCGGTCATGCGCTCAGCGAAATAGAGCGGCGACGGGCGGCCCACATAATGGGTCCAGAAATCCGCCATCGTCGCGGCGAACGCCGGGTCGGCCTGGGCTTCGCGATAGGCGCGCTCCAGGTCGAGGATCAGCGGCATCAGGGTTTCGGCCACGAAGCGCCCGCCATATTGGCCGAAGCGGCCATCAGCGTCGGGCAAGTCCTGCCAGTTACGTCTCGCGTCCATCGGGTAGCTTAGGCTCGGGCTGCCGCCAAGAATTGGGCGATTTTGTTCGGGTCCTTTAGGCCGGGGGCGCTTTCCACGCCAGAGGACACGTCCACAAGGCTGGCGCCCGAAGCTGCAATCGCCTCTGCCACGTTCTCCGGATTGAGCCCGCCAGACAAGAACCAAGGCCGGCCAAAGCGCCGCCCGGCCAGGATTGCCCAATCAAACGCCAGCGCATTGCCGCCTGGAAGCCCGCCTGGAGGCGCTTTGGCGTCGAACAAGAGCATTTCAGCCGCCGGCTCGAAGGCGGCTGCCTGGGCCAGGTCGTCCGTTCGGGCGATCCCGAGGGCCTTGATCACGCCGCGCTGGGCGAATTGGCGCAGCTGGGCTGTCCTGGCCGGGCTCTCGTCACCGTGGGCCTGGACCCAGTCGGGGCGCACTTTTTCGGCGATCTCGGCCAACAGCTCGTCGTCAGCGTCCACGGTAACGGCGACTACGTCCGCACGCCCCTTCACCCGCCGCGCCAACGCCGCCGCATGCGCCATCGCCACGTGGCGCGGGCTCTTCGGGAAGAACACGAGGCCGACATACCGCGCGCCGCCCGCCAGCGCCGCGTCCAACGCGTCGGCGCTGGTGATGCCGCAGATTTTGGATTCAGCCATGGACGAGAGAGGTAGGCGCGGCGCGAACGCCGCGCAATGCGACTTACTTCTTCAGCAGATCGCGGATTTCCGTGAGTAGCTTGATGTCCGGCGGTGTTTCGGCGACGGGCGCGGGCTTGGCTTCTTCCTTGCGCTTCATCGCATTCATGCCTTTCACAACGAGGAAGAGCACCCAAGCGACGATCGCGAACTTGATCGCGGAATTGATGAACTTGCCGTAGTTGATCGCAACTTCTGGCGCCGCAGGAACGTGGTTTGCCGCGCCCTCCGCGCCGACGGCGGCCGTTGCTTCTTTCAGCACGAGCTTCAGCGTCGAGAAGTCGATGCCCGCGAGCAGCAAGCCAATCGGCGGCATGACGATGTCGTCGACGAGCGAAGAGACGATCGTGCCGAATGCGGCGCCGATGATCACCCCGACGGCGAGATCGACCACGTTGCCCTTGAGCGCGAACTCACGGAACTCTTTGAACACCGACATAAGCAAACTCCGCTTTGTTCCGCCGATTGCATGACAGGCTTCGCCGTAAGTTTCCAGCCTCGCAAAAGTTGACAGGCTCGCCCTGCATCCGGACATTGTGCGCGGGACGATGGAAGGGGCTAGCACATGAACTTTGGAACGCTGTGGCGTGTGATTTGGCCTGAGCGCGGGCCGCTTTTCGTTGTCGTCGGCGGCATCGTTTCGCTGGCCGGCGATTTCGCGAGCTTTCTCGGCAATATCGCCTCGCCGCAAATCTTGGTCTGGCCGGCTGTTGGCCTTGCGGGCCTGCTCTCATGGTTCTGCTTGGGCCAGGTGAGCAAGGTTCCCGCCGGCGCGGAAGCGGCCGTGCAGGAAGAAGCGATCCAGTGTCGCGAGTGCGATGCGTTTCGGGTCATGCTGTTTGCCAGCGTGGGCGTCGTGCTGTTGCTGCTGGCCGGCCAAGGCACAACGGCAACTGAACGGATCGGCACGCAACTTGGCTTGATCCAAGAAGATGTCAGCGCGATCCGCGAAGACGCCACCGCCATTCGTGATGTGACGTCCTCGGCGGAATTGGTGCGCAATCCGCGCTCAGCGGCGGACTTTTTCCGCAATGCTTGGATCTACAACATGGTGCGGCGCGACAATGCCGCTGCGTGGGATTCCATTCAGGAGCTCTATGGCCGCCATACGCCGAACAAGCTCGACGCCGCAGAACTCTATTTCAACGCGGGCCGGATGAGTCTGACGCGCGATCAGCTGATGGCGCAGATGATTGAAGTTGGCCGTTCGCGGCGCGACGCGGCCATGCTGGTGATCGCCGCGCGCAATATGGAATCGAACGAAGAGGCCTTTGCGCTTTATGACGAAGCGCGCGCCATCGATCCGGACATGCCGTTCGCGTATTGGGACGTGGCGCGCGTGCAGTTGATGCAGATCACCAATGGCGCCACGTCGCGCGACAACCTCGCGTCCGCGCAAGCTGCGGTGGCGGGGCACGAGCGCTTCCTTGAGGTGGCGTCGCGCAAGCCTGTGGCCAGCTATTTCTATCTGCCGCAGCACCAGGCGGATTTCGAGTCGCTGGCGCGCAGCCAGCTAGAATCCTTCCGATCGAATGCGCAAACCTGGGAGCGGATCGTCCAGCAGCAGGACGAAATGCTGGCGCGCCAGAGGCGCTAGACTTTCGCGAGCAGGCCTTGCGCTAGTCTCTTATAGGCGGCGCGGGCCTGTTTGCTGGCGTTGGCGGGATCGTCGGACGTCGCAATCTGCAGCGCGCCTTGCGTGAACGCGCCAAAGAGCAGATGCGCGAGCATCGGGATCATGCGTTTGGGGATGAGCCCGTCATCGGCGAGATGGCCGAGCGCATGCTCACCTAGGCCGATGCGCAATTTCTCTTGCATCGCCGTCCATTCGACGTGGCCCAGCACCGAGGGCCCGTCCATCAGCAGGAGGCGGCGCGCGTCTTTGCTCTCGTAGGCATCGAATAGGATGTCGCCGCCGGTGACGATCTCGTCGGCGAGGTGAGCCACATGGCCCATCGTTTCCTTGGTGACGTGCGCCATGATGTCGTCGAGCACGCTTTCGCAGGCGGCGCGGAAGAGGTCGGTTTTGTCGGCGAACTGATAATAGACCGCGCCCTTGGTGAGCCCGGCGGCGGCGGCGATTTCATCCACCGACACATCGGCAAAGCCGCGCGCGCTGAAGAGCTTGCGCGCAGCGGCGACCAGGCGTTCGCGATTTCCCGTTGACGTCATACTTCGAGTATGATCTTCATACTCTCAGTATGACAAGCGCTCGCTCCTTCTCCACGCCCACGACTATCGGCCTGGCCACTTTAGCTGTGCTGGGCGTCGTCGCTTATGGCTATGCCGAGTATGGCGGCTGGAACGCGGACGGCGCGGGCGCAGCGGCGCGCTACACGGCGCGCTTCTCATTTCCGATCTTCGTCCTGGCGTGGTCCGCGTCCGCGTTGGCGACGCTCTGGCCCGGTGGCTGGCGGAGCGTGATGCTGCGCAGGCGGCGCGCGATTGGCTTGAGCTTCGCCGCCGCGCATTTCGTGCATTTCGCGGCGCTGCTGATTGCGGTGTGCGTGTTTGCGGCGCAGCCGAGTGCGAAGACCATCTATGGCGGCGGCTTCACCTATGTGTTGATCGCTGCGATGGCGCTGACGTCGAACGATTGGTCCGTGCGTAAGCTTGGCCCGCGCAATTGGAAGATGCTGCACACGTTCGGCGGCCTCGCCATCGCGATCGTGTTCACGGTTTCATATTTGGGGCGGCTGGACGAGAAGCCCTGGCTCGCGATCCCTGCGCTCACGCTTTTGGGAAGCGCCGCTGCGCTGAAGGTGTTTGTTTGGATGAAGAAGCGTGCGCCGCAGCGGGCCGTATCCTGACTCCACCCATTCCCGCGGCGATGCAAAGCATCGAGCCCGAGACCCATAAACCAAGACGGCGGCAGCACACGTACGATCGACACGCGCGCGTAAATTTCAGCTCGTAGAGTTTATGGGTCCCGGACTTGTCGCTGCGCGCCAATCCGGGAATGGGTGTTGAGCCTACGGCTCTTCGCCGCCATTCACTTTGAGGCGCAGCTCTTTGCCGGGTTTGAAGAAGGGCACTTTCTTGGCGGCGACTTTCACGGCATCGCCCGTGCGTGGGTTGCGGCCGGTGCGGGCGTCGCGCTTGCGCACGGAGAATGCGCCGAAGCCGCGCAGCTCGACGCGACCGTCTTGGGCGAGCGCGGTCGAGATTTCATCGAGCACCACGTCCACGGCGTGCTCGATTTCGGCGGCCTTGAGCGGCGCCATTTCTTCTTGAAGCTTGGCGACCAATTCCGAGCGCAGCATGGCCGGTGGTTCCCCTATTGCCCGTCCTGCCCAGATAGAGCCGTCTGGAAGCGCCGGCGTCAACCGTCCATCGACTTGAAACTTTGAAAGAAAAGGCCCGACGCGGGGTCCGCGCCGGGCCTTCTTGACATAATTGATGCCGGTAGTCGCTTATTGCTTGTTCTTCAAAGCCGCGCCGAGGATGTCGCCGAGCGAAGCGCCGCTGTCGGACGAGCCGAACTGCGCGATTGCTTCCTTCTCGTCGGCCAATTCCATCGCCTTGACCGACAGCGAGACCTTGCGGCTCGCGCGGTCGAAGCCGGTGACCATGGCGTCGATACGGTCGCCCTTGGAGAAGCGGTCAGCGCGCTGCTCCTGGCGATCGCGCGACAGGTCCGACTTGCGGATGAAGCTGCGTGCGGCATTGCCTTCGCCGAAGGCGACTTCGATGCCGCCCGTGGCCACGTCCACCACTTCGACAGTGATGATCTGGCCGCGCTTGAACTCGGAATCCGAGATTGGGTCGTTGGCGACTTGCTTGATGCCGAGCGAGATGCGCTCCTTTTCGACGTCGACGTCGAGCACCTTGGCTTGAACCACATCACCCTTGTTGAAGCGGGTGAGGGCTTCTTCGCCTTGGGCGTCCCACGCGATGTCAGAGAGGTGGACCATGCCGTCCAGCTCCGGCGTCAGGCCGACGAATAGACCGAACTCGGTCACGTTCTTCACTTCGCCTTCGATCACCGAACCAACCGGGTGTTCGGCGATGAACGCGTCCCACGGATTGGCTTGCACTTGCTTGATGCCGAGCGAGATGCGGCGCTTTTCGCCGTCCACGTCGAGCACTTGCACGTCGACTTCCTGAGACGTGCTCAGGATCTTCGACGGGTGCAGGTTCTTCTTGGTCCAGCTCATTTCGCTGACGTGCACCAGACCTTCAACGCCGGCTTCGAGTTCAACGAAAGCGCCGTAGTCGGTGATGTTCGTGACGCGGCCGGTGAACTTGCCGCCAGCCGGGTACTTGGCGTCCACGCCATCCCACGGATCGGTCAGCAGCTGCTTCATGCCGAGCGAGATGCGCTGCGTGTCCGGATTGATCTTCACGATCTGGACTTTCACCGTGTCGCCCACGTTGAGCACTTGGCTCGGGTGGTTGACGCGCTTCCAGCTCATGTCGGTGACGTGCAGCAGCCCGTCGATGCCGCCGAGATCAACGAAGGCGCCGTAATCGGTGATGTTCTTCACAACACCTTCGCGGATTTCGCCTTCCTTCAATTGACCGACGATTTCAGCGCGTTCCGAAGCGCGGCTCTCTTCGAGCACGGCGCGACGCGAGACGACGATGTTGCCGCGCTGACGGTCCATTTTCAGGATCGCGAACGGCTGCACGATGTTCATCAGCGGGCCGACGTCGCGGACCGGACGAATGTCCACTTGCGAACCCGGCAAGAACGCGTTGGCGCCGCCGAGGTCGACGGTGAAGCCGCCCTTCACGCGGCCAACGAGCGCGCCGTTCACGGCGTCGCCAGCGGCGAACGACTTTTCGAGACGCGTCCAAGCTTCTTCACGGCGCGCCTTCTCACGGCTGACGACAGCGTCGCCGAGCGCGTTCTCGATGCGGTCGAGATAAACTTCGACAATGTCGCCGGGCTTCGGTTGGCCCGCGCCGTCGTCGACGAGGAATTCACGGAGAGGGATACGGCCTTCGGTCTTGAGGCCAATATCGACGACTACGAAGTCGTGCTCGATTGCGACAACGGTCGCCGGGATCACCCGGCCTTCGACCATGCCGCGCGAACCGAGGCTTTCAGAGAGGAGAGCCGCGAAATCATCACGGCTCGGATTGAGGGCTTCTACCGCCATACGTGTACTTACTCCGATACAATCAAAAAGGGCCGACCGGTTGGCTCCGGCGGTCTCGGCTGCACCATGCGGCCGTCCTCTGGGTGGGTTTAGCTTGGCAACGCCAAACGGCCCGAGGGCCGCTTAGGCCCTGGGTCGTGCGGGCTCTATAGGCGTCGTGGGCCTGGGCAGCAAGTGGGGGCGCTGGGGGCGGCGCATCACCGGCGCGCGGCATCCACGATGCGGGAGGCTGCCTCCGCCGCCTCTTCAACATTGAGTTCCGTCGTATCCAGCAGATGCGCGTCCGGGGCTTGGCGGAGGGGGGCGTCGGTGCGGCCCATGTCGCGGGCGTCTCGTTCTTGGATTTGGGTTTTGAGCGTCTCGAAATCGAGCGTCTCGCCGCGAGCTTGAAGCTCGGCCAGCCGTCGCGTGGTGCGGGCTTCGAGCGAGGCGGTGACAAAGAGCTTCACGTCGGCGTCGGGGCAAATGATGGTGCCGATGTCGCGGCCGTCGAGCACGACGCCGGCCGGGTCGGCGGCAAAATCGCGTTGGGCTTTGAGCAGGGCGGCGCGCACGGCGGGCTGGGCGGCCACTTTGGAGGCCGCGGCGCCGGCGGCGCTGGAGCGGATGCGGTCCTGGTCGATCGCGGCCAGATTGAGCGCTTGGGCGGCGGCGAGCGCTGCGGCCTCGTCGGCGGGATCGCCGCCCACGTCGAGCACGGCCAAACCCACGGCGCGGTAGAGCGTGCCGGTGTCCAGAAGCTTCAGCCCATACCGGGCGGCCAGATGTTTGGCGACGGTGCCCTTGCCGGAAGCAGTAGGTCCATCGACGGCGATAATCATGCAGGCGGTTTATGTGCGAACGGGAGCGGTGGGAAGTCAGCGCTTCCGATTGTCTGGGTCTGCGCTATCGTGACCTCGGGTTGTGCGATGGAGGGGGGATGCGCGGCTGGATTCTTGGGGTGATGGTGCTGTGGGCGGCAGCGACCGGCGCCTCCGCCAATGAGTATGCTCTTTCGCGAGCCCGCACGCTGTACGGCCAAATGCTGCAGGAAGGGCAGTGCGAAGTCGCTCTGCCCGCTGCGCGCGAGTTTTGGCGCAGTACAGACTTCTCCACGCTGCCTGAGTCGGCGCGCGCGGATTTTTTGCGTGAGATTGTGCGATGCGCCTGGGAATTGCGCGATCAAAGGGCCGCGGTGGAGGCGGCGCGGGCCGCTGGCGAGCTTGGAGCGCCGTGGACCGACCTTCTGCTCACATATATTGGAATGTCGTTCGAGGACGATCAACTCACGGTCGACTCGTTCTTAGCGCTGTCAGAGAACAATCAGCGCGCACTGTCGGAATTGCCATCGCGTCTTGCGTGGGGCGTTATTCGCGCTGCCAAGAAGCTCGATGAAGACGACGCTGCTGCGTTGCGTGTCCATGACATACTGGCTCGCACCAATTATCTGCCGCCCGAAAACCCCAACGATGATTACCTCCGCATGGATCATGCGCGTCTTCTTCTCCGGGCTGGGATGAACGAGCGCGCGTCAGTTAGACTTGAAACGATCACCTCACCACGTCTCATCATGACGATGCGTGTTGATCGTACATTTGATGCGTTGCGCACCGAGGCGTTTCAGGGCCGGCTAGATGTCCTGGCCGCCGCTGAAGCTGACCTTGAGCGCGCGCAGCGCGCTCAAACGGCCGACGCCCGCAAACTGGCCTTAGTGGTGGAGTTGGGGCAGGCGCTTCGTGCTCTCGGCCGCTTCGAAGAGGCTCGAGCTTTGCTCGATCGCCACATAAAACGTGCGCAATCGGCTGACGGCCCATCCGTCTATTCCGACATCGAAGAGCAGCTGAACTGGGCGCTGAACGAACTTGCTTACGTCTATTATGACCTTGGCCGCGCTGCTGAAGCACGTGAGACGTTTGGCCTCTCAATCGCCGTTGGCGAGAATGGCGAATGGAGCGTGAGCCAAGTCATCAACTTCGCATCCATGCTTGAATCGGAGGGTCGGGGCGCTGACGCTTTGGAGGTTCTGCGGACAACCGGACGAGCCTCGCCCTACGGCGATATGTGGGTGGCGTCGGTGCGGGTTTGCGCAGCAGATCAAACGGGCAATCGCCGTTTGCGCGATGAGGCGCTTGCCTTCGTCCGCGAACACGAAGCTGACAATCGGGCCGCCGCCGCGCGCGCGCTTCTTTGCGTGAATGACATTGAGGGGGCCGCAGCGGCCTACATTCGTCGCCTTGCAGACGAAGAATCACGAGCGGACGCCCTGCTTGCGCTGCAGGACTACCCAGAGCGCTCAGACGCCGTGTTTCCCCGCGAAGACATCCTACGTCAGCGCCTGGAAATGGTGCGTGATCGCGCAGACGTGCGCGCAGCCATCGAAGCTGTCGGGCGCGTAGAGCAGGTGCCGTTACGGGGCGTGTATTGGGGTGATTTCTAAGCGCGCTTGCGGCTGCTCAGAGAATCTACGTTGACGCGTGTCAAACTTGCGAGTGACGGCGCGTCACGATTTACTACCTAGAAAGACCACATAGGGAGCGCCAGCAGATGGCCAGCGAACATTTCGACGTCCTGATCGTGGGCGCTGGCTTAAGCGGCATCGGTGCGGCTTACCACCTGCAGAAGAAGTGCCCCGGCAAGAGCTATGTTATTCTCGAAGGGCGCGAGGCGATCGGCGGGACGTGGGATCTGTTCCGCTACCCCGGCATTCGCTCCGACAGCGATATGTACACGCTGGGTTACGCCTTCAAACCGTGGACCGAGCAGAAGGCGATCGCCGATGGGCCTTCGATCCGCAAATACGTGAATGAGACGGCGCGCGAGAATGGCATCGATGAGCACATTCGCTTTGGCCATCAGGTGAAGCGCGCGTCGTGGTCGACGCAAAACGGCCGATGGTCGATCGAGGCCGAGCAGAACGGCGAGCGCAAGAATTTCACCGCGAAGTTCGTGATGATGTGCGCCGGCTATTATCGATATGACGAAGGCTTTACGCCGAATTTCGAGGGCGTCGGTGATTTCAAAGGCCAGCTCATCCATCCCCAGCATTGGCCGGAGAATTTGGATTATGCCGGCAAGCGCGTCATCGTGATCGGCTCCGGCGCGACGGCGGTGACCTTGGTGCCGTCGCTCACCGACAAAGCCGCGCACGTCACGATGCTGCAGCGCTCGCCGACCTACATGGTGTCGCAACCGGCCGAGGATGCGGCGGCGAATTGGCTGCGCCGCGTGCTGCCGGAGAGCGTCGCGTACGACATCACGCGTTTCCGCAAAGTCGTGTTCCAGCAGCTCTTCTTCCGTTTGGCGCGCGCGCGGCCGGCGAAGACGAAAGAGCGCTTGCTCGGGCTGCTGCGTGAGCAACTCGGGCCGGACTACGACCTCGATACGCATTTCACGCCGCGCTACAATCCGTGGGAAGAGCGCCTTTGCCTCGTGCCGGACAACGACATGTTCGTGGCGATCAAGGAAGGCAAAGCTTCCGTCGTCACCGATCACATCGACCGCTTCACGGAGAAGGGCATCAAGCTGAAATCCGGCCAGGAGCTGGAAGCGGACATCATCGTCACCGCCACCGGCCTCAATCTTCAAATGATGGGCGGCACGGAATTGGTGGTCGACGGCGAGAAGGTCGATACCGGCAAGACTTACGCTTACAAAGGCGCGATGTTCTCCGATGTGCCGAACTTGGTTTCGGTGTTCGGCTACACCAATGCGTCCTGGACGCTGCGTGCCGATTTGATCAGCGAATATGCCTGCCGCCTGATCAATTATCTTGATGACTATAAGCTGGACCAAGCGACGCCGCGGATGACGCTTGAGCACGTCGAAGAAAAGCCGTTCGTTGATTTCTCGTCCGGCTATTTCCAGCGCGCCAAGCATCTCTTGCCGAAGCAAACCACAACAGCGCCCTGGAAGCAGAACCAATCCTATATGCACGACATGATGGATCTGCGGTACGGCGCGCTGGAGGATGGCGTGCTGGAGTTCAAGAAGAAGCCGACTGCCGTCGAAGCGAGCGCGCGGCCCGCGCGCGCGGAACCCGTGGCCTGACCGCGCTAGCGCGCGCTCGAAGCGTAAGCTACCACGCTAGCGGACTTCGCCGGGGGCGCGCTTGAAACGTATCAGCTTACTCGTACTCGCAGGCCTGATTGCCGGCATCATTGTCGGAGAGCTGGCCAAGGCGAGTGGCAATCCGACTGTGGTGAGCGCCGTTGAGGTGATCGAGGCGTTCGGCGGGCTTTGGCTGAATACGTTACGCATGACGGTCGTGCCGCTTGTGGTGTCGCTTCTGATCGTCGGCGTCGCTTCGGTGGCGGACACGACCAAGACCGGCGGTCTGGTGGCGCGCGCCGTGGTGCTCTTCACCTTTCTGATCTTTCTCGCGGGCGCGTTCACCACAGCCGCGACGCTCGGCATGCTCGAACTCTGGCCCGTAGATCGCGCGGTGGCGGAAGCATTTGTGGCCAGTGTCGGCGGCAATGCGGTGACCATCACCGAGCCGCCCACGTTCGTATCCTGGCTGCAAGGGCTTGCGCCCTCCAATCCGGTGACGGCGGCGGCGGAAGACGCTGTGCTGCAAGTCGTCGTGTTCTCGATCTTCTTCGGCTTCGCCGTGACGAAGCTCGATGCGGGCTTGCGCGACCCGATCGTGACGTTCTTTCGCGCCGTGTCGGAAGCGATGATCGTGATCGTGCGCTGGGTGCTGATCGCGGGGCCCTTCGGCGTATTCGCGTTGGCGACCGGCGTTGGATTGCGCGCCGGCTTCGAAGCTGCGGGCGTGCTGACGCAATACGTGATCATCGTATCCGCCGCGACGCTGGGCATCACGATCGTCGCGTATCTGCTCGCGATCACCTGGGGTCGACAGCCGATCGGGCGTTTCACGGCGGCCGCAGCACCCGTGTGGGCAATCGCGGTGTCGACGCAATCGTCGCTCGCGTCGTTGCCGGCGATGCTGGATGCGGCGCTGCGTGGGTTGGGAATCCCGGCGCGCATTGCGGACGTCGTGCTGCCGCTCGCGGTCGCCGTGTTTCGCTTCACCAGCCCTGTGGCGAATTTGGCCGTCGTCTATTTCTGCGCCCACCTCTACGGCATCGAGCCGACCTTGATGCAAATCGGCGTCGGTTTGGTGGTCGCGTACGCCGTATCGATCGCAGCCGTCGGTTTGCCGGGGCAGGTGTCGTTCATCGCCTCAATCGCGCCGATCTGCTTGGCGATGGGCGTGCCGACGGAATTGCTGGGCATCCTCATCGCGGTCGAGATCATTCCGGACATCTTCCGCACGCTCGGCAACGTCACCGGCGATCTCGCGGCGACGACAATCCTGTCACGCAACGAAAAGCGCGAGGAAAGCGCCGCTTAGGCGGCTTCGAACTGAACGCTCGTGTCGTTGGCCACGTTCTGTGGCGCGCGCGCGGGGATACGCAGCGTAAACGCGGACCCTTGGCCTGGCGCGCTCTTCAGCGTGACGTCGCCGCCCATCATCCGCGCGAGGCGGCGCGTGATGGCGAGGCCAAGCCCGGTGCCGCCGTATGCGCGCGTCGTGCTCGCATCAGCCTGCACGAACGGCTGGAACAACCGGGCCTGCGCCTCTGGCGAAATGCCGATGCCGGTGTCGAGCACTTCGAACACAACCCATGACGCGCCGTCGCTATCTTCGCGGCGCGCGCGCAATTTGATCTGGCCGTGCTTGGTGAACTTCGCCGCGTTGGCCATCAGGTTCAGCAAGCATTGGCTGAGCTTGAAGCCATCTGTGTCGGCGCTGCCCAATTGCGCCGGTATGTCCAGCGAGATGGAATTGCCGTTCGCGGCCGCAGTCGGCGCGACGGTGGCGACGACCTCTTGCGCAAGCGCGTTGAGATTGACGGCCTCGATCGCCAGCGCCGCGCCGCCCGCTTCGATCTTCGACAGATCGAGCACGTCATTGATCATGGCGAGCAGGCGATGCGCCGCGCCGTGGATTTTCTCCAGATCGCCACGATCGGCGGCATCGCCGCGATCGTCAGCCGATTCCATCAGCATTTCGCCGTAGCCGATAATGGCGTTGAGCGGCGTACGCAGCTCATGGCTCATGGTGGCCAGGAATTGCGATTTGGCGATGTTGGCTTCCTCGGCCGCGACACGCGCCGTGTCGAGTTCGTTGAAGGCTTGCTTCAACGCCACGTCGCGGCGCTCGATTTCGTCCATAATGTTGCGCAAGCGTTCCGTCGGACGCTCGCGCTTGCGATCGTTGGCGGCGATTTCGGCTTTGTCGCCGCGACTGGCGAGAATTTCCTCGGCGCGGCCCACGAGGTGCAGCATCGAGCGGCGGCTGCGATAGATCAGCAGCGCAATCACGAGGAGGCCCGCAAAGAGTGCGCCGCCAAGCATGATCGCCAGCGTCATCAATTGCAGCGCCTGCGACTGGATTTCGGACCGCATGGCCTGCGCTTCGGCGCGTTGTTCGGCGGCCGCGACTTCGCTTTCCAGATTGGCGCGCACTTCGCGAACGCCGTCATTGAAGCGCGTGCGCGAGAGCGCCTCCGCGGCTTCATGCGCGCGAAGCAGCACGGAGAACGCTTCCACGTGCCGACCTTCGGCGGCGAGCACTTCCGGCTCGATCATGTCGAGCTGTTCGGTGAGATAGGGGTCGCCGCGCGAGGTGGCGAGCGCACGCACGCTATCGAACGCTTGACGTGCTTCGTCTGAGCGCTGCAAGCGGGCGAGCGCGTGCACGTGGTAAACCAGAAGCCGGCTCATGTACTCCGGCGGCGCGCTGGTGATCGCGCGGCCAGTCTCGGCGCAGCGCAAAGCGGCCTGGTAGTTCGACGCAAGGAAGTTCACGCGCGCGCAGAGCAGACTCGTGAAGAAGATGTCGGATTGCTGACCGCCGCGTTCGGCGATGCGGCGATGAATGGCGGCAAGGCGTAGAGCTTCGTCGTGCGCGCCCGCTTCGGCGAACATACCGGCCAGATTGTTGACAATCACAGAGCCATCGACCGGTTTGCCGCTCTCAGTGTCGAGTTCGACAGTGGTCTGGAGATGCTGCAGCGCTGTGCGATAATCGCCGATGCTGGTGGCGTTGTAGGCCAACGCGTCGTGCAGACCGGAGCGCAGCGTGCGGGTGGCCGGCGTGTCAGGTAGGCCGACCAAACCGGCGCGCGCCGCTTCGACCGCGTTGCCGAAGAGGCCAAGATCGGTGAGCGCGTACGAATGCAAACGCTCGCCGGCGGCGCGGACCAGCGGGTCCTGCACGTTTGGCATCAATTGTTCGAGGTTGCGGCGCGCGGCGACGTAATCGCCATCAAGCGCCGGCGCATAGGCGCGGAGCACGCCCGCCATCGCGCTGAAGCGGCGGCTGTTCTGCGCGTTGGCTTCCTCTTCGAGGGCGCGCAGCGAGTGCACCGCGGATTCGGCATCGGACGCGACATAATCGTCGGAGGCGAGATCGTAGAGTGCTTGAAGCCGCGCGTCGCCCCGCAGTCGCGCCGCCTCGGCCTCCCGTGCGCTGCGGACGCCTGGCGTTATGAAAAGATTGCCGGCTTCGATCCGGCGCGCCAGCGCTTCGCCGCGGACAACCCAGTCCGCGCTTTCCTGCGCGTGCGCCGCACCCGCAAAGCAAACGACGAGCGCGCACGCTCGCAGCGTGCGCATCATATTGGCCAGCATCAGCCCCACCTGTTTTCAGGCGATGATGCCGAACGGGCGTTAAGGGAGCGCCCTAATCATTAGGTAAAATTGAGATTTACTACACGCTCACGCTGGCGCGATGTCGGCGCCCAGGCTGCGCATGAAATCGGTGAAGCCGGGGAAGGAGGTGGCGATCATGTCGGCCTCGTCGACTACGATCGGCTCTTTCGACGCCAAGCCCATGACCAGGAACGACATGGCCACGCGGTGATCGCCCATGGTGCGGATTTGCGCGCCACCGCGGACGCTCTTCCGCCCGCGTCCACGCACGATCAGGCCGTCCGAGAGCTCCTCCACCTCGACGCTGCACGCGCGCAGGCCTTCGACCATGAGTGTGATGCGGTCGCTTTCCTTCACCCGCAGCTCGGCTGCGCCGGTGATGCGTGTCTCGCCGTCGGCGAAGGCGGCGATCACCGATAGGATCGGGAATTCGTCGATCATCGAGGGCGCGCGCTTCGGCGGCGGCGTCACGCCCACCAATTCGCTGCCGCTGACGACGATGTCGGCGATCGGCTCGCCGATTGGATCGCGGCGTTCTTCAAAGCGCAGCTTGGCGCCCATTTCGAGCAGCGTCTCATAGAGCCCAAGCCGCAACGGATTGATCAGCACGTCCTGCACGCGCACTTCAGACTTGCCGGTGATCAAAGCCGCCGCCACTGGGAAAGCCGCTGACGATGGATCGGCCGGCACATAGACGTTCGCCGCCTTAAGCTCGCTGGCGCGGACGCGCGGGCAAAGGCTGCCTTCGATTTCGACCGTGTCGATATTGGCGCCGAAGACGCCCAGCATGCGTTCGGTATGGTCACGCGAGCGCTCCGGCTCGATCAGCACGGTCTCGCCCTCGGCGCGCAAGCCGGCCAACAGCACGGCTGACTTAATCTGCGCCGATGACACCGGCGAGCGGTAGGTGATGCCCTTGAGCTGGCCGCCATGCACGATCAGCGGCAGGCGGTTTTCCACCCCGTCAAACCGTGCGCCCATCTGCGAGAGCGGGGCGACGACCCGGTTCATCGGCCGCTTGCGCAAAGATTGGTCGCCGTCGAAACGGGCGCTCAGCTTGTAACCGGCGACCGCCCCCAAGAGCAGGCGGGCCGCGGTGCCGGAATTGCCGCAATCGATGGTCTCGGCCGGTTGGCGGAAGCCGCCGGCGCCCGTGACCAGCCAGCGGCCCGGCTCGATTTGCTCGGCGTTCGCCCCAAGCTGACGCACGGCCTCGGCCGTGTTGAGCACGTCGGCCGCCTCCAAAAGCGCCGTCACCTCGGTCTTGCCGGTGGCCAAAGCCCCGAAAATCAACGCCCGATGGGAGATGGATTTGTCGCTCGGCGGGCGGACTTGGCCATTGAGCAGGCGTACGGAACGCGCCCTGAGACGCATGGGAGAAAGCCCTCTCTGCGGGGAGACTGAAAAGGGAACGACAAAGCTTTTGACAGGCGCGCCGGACGGTGGCAAGCGAGCGCCCCGCGTCAGGGGTGTGGAATCTCTGGCGAAAAGGCGAATGGAGAGGCGTTTGGCCAAGACCGACTTGGGCGACAAGCAAGTCTGCCCCAATTGCGGCGCGCGATTTTACGACCTGCGTAAGCGTCCGGCCGTCTGCCCGAAATGCACCACCGCTTTCGACCCCGCCGAAGAGGGCCTCCGCGCGCGTCGCAGCCGCGGCCGCGTAGCCGCGCACGACCCGGCCCTCGAGGACGATGAGGATGAAGTCGACGCTAAGAAGAACAAGAGCGGCGACGACGAGGATGAGGACGAAGAGGCCGAAGAGACCGAGGCGCTCGATTCCGAAGAGGTCGAAGTCGCTACGCTCGACAGCGACGACGACGACGCCGACGACACCGCCAAGGGCGGCGACGACGATCTGCCGGAAGGCTTCTCGGAAGATGACGGCGAAGATGTCGCTGACGCTGACGACGACACCGTGCCGCTGATCGACGACGAAGAAGAATTCGATGAGGACGAACTTGGCGTCCCGGGTGGCGATGACGACGATAGCAACCGATAAGGCTGCTTGACGAATTAAGCGCGGGGGCTAGTTTCCGCGCTTCCTTGAGTCCGGGGGCTTCGCGTGTCGAAGCGCCAGCGACGATGGGCCCTTAGCTCAGCTGGGAGAGCGCCTGCATGGCATGCAGGAGGTCAGCGGTTCGATCCCGCTAGGGTCCACCACCTTCTGCGCTCCTGTATTTGCAGGGATTTTTCTCAATCCGGACACTTGGCGCTGTCTTGTCGCGCCGGCCAACGAGAGAGCGGCGCGAAGCGCTCACCAATCTGCGCGTTTGCGCGGCCTATCTCTCGCCGTTTGGGATTAGTTAGCTCTTCGCGCACGTCTGCTTCATCGTGTGTACGTGTTGATGCAGTGAGGCGCATACACGCGATCGCTTTGTGCAGTGAATGCATACGAATCCGTACAGCGCAAACAAGACGCCGCACACACATGCGCATTGGTGATGTCGCGAAGGCGCCTCGTGCGCTGTGGTAAAGCGTTCGCGTTGCGCGCTCCAATCGAGCGGCAGTGGTTCAGAAATCAACGCCGTGAGCGTCAGCGTGCGCGGCTGACGCCCTTCCAAGATTTGCGCCACCAGATCCAGCGCCAAAAATGCCAGCGGCAAGAGCTTGGCGGTGTGCAGGATGCAAAGACCCTCGTTGCGCGCCAGAGCTTTTATCGAGATCGGCGACCTGCTTCCAGGCGCTTCACCCAGGACCGCGCCATCACCACGGCGCGCACCAGTGAACGATCCATTTGGCGGAGAGCGGCGCGCCGGCCCGGATCAGGGCGGTTGAATTCCGCGGCCGCTCGAAGGCGTCCGGGCAGCGCAGCGTGACCGGCTCGGCCTCGGCTTCCCCGCCCAAAGCCTCTGCCGCCGCTTCGATCAGCAACTCGGTTGGGAAGATTCGCACCCGCTGAACGGCCTCTACCGACCGTTCTCACGTGTCAGGCTCCCAACTCGGGGCGAGGCGAGGGGTGACGATTTCCACGACCGCCGCCTTATATTCGGCCATCGGCGCCCGATGCACAGCGCCTCGCGGGCCTTCAAGCCCGTGCTTTCGGGTGACGTAGAAGCGATAGCGCACCTTGGTCTTCAACACGGTGCTGGGGCTCATTGGATTGTTCAGTGAGTCAAACACCTTGCCGATGAAGCATGCGCCCCTTGCCGCGCATTTTCGCCCGTAGCGTTTGCACCGTGTCCCACAGTTCTTGGTCGCTGATGCGCTCGTGCTGGCCTGCATACCGCACGCCCCCTTGTGACGGATGTGCGGGACGTTTGGCCATGTGCGCCACTCGCGCCGGTACGACCGCAAGCCCGGACGACGGGGCGAGACAGGAGTGGGGCAAGCGTGGTTGCTTCTCGGCGGCGAAGTCCTGCGTGGAGCCTGAGCGGAGGCGACGCGCCCTTAGTCCAGCTGTAGGCGACGGCATGAAGGCCAGCGGTGTTCGCGCCGCACAAACAGGCCGGACACATGGGCGTTACCTGCCGCCGAGCATGATTAGAGATTTTCCTTGCCAGCAAGGCGTCGTCCACACATGGGGTGCGCTGCCCTCAGCCTTCTGCGAAGCGGCGTTGACCAATCCGGGTCGGCCGCCAAGAAGCACGCTTCAAGCTCGGCCAGGATGAGCGTTCGGACGTGTTTGCTCAAATCTTGGAGAAGGTGTCGCCAGATTTGCGATGCGCCATGTCGGGCACGGTGAATCAATGCTTTGGCGCAACGCCGCCCCACTCACGCATCGGCGGGCGCGGGCACGCCTTGCGCAAGCGCGAGCGGGGATGCGCCGCGCGCGCGGTTACGGGCGCCGAGTGCGATGAGAAACACCGCACTCAAGGCAAGACTCGCATTCATCCAAATTCCCGCCGGCGACAACGCATCGGCGCCGAAGCGCGCGATGTGGGCGATCGGAAGCGCCAGCGTCAGGATGCCAGTCACGAACGGTGCAAGCCAGTGCACAACGCGTTGCGGAATCCAAACGCCGGCGAGGCTCAGCAACAGCAGACCCGCCCAGAACACAGGCTCGGCCGGCACAGTCCACAGGATGTAGAGCGTGCTGGCGAGTGCGAGCATGGCGGGTGTCGCCCACACGAAGCTCGTCCAGGCCGATTGAATGCGGGGATGTTCGCGGCCACGCGCGGCGGCTTTCGCAAGCCAGATATCGACGCCCGTCGTGCAGATGAAACTGAGCGCCAGCCCAAACGCCAGGTAGAGAAGCTTCACTGCCAAACCGCCAAAGGCGCCCGCGTGAATACGGAACATGCTGGCCAGCACTTGGCGCCCAGCATCGCCTTCGGCGTAGCCATCCGCGCTCATCAAGCCGCCGGCGCTGTCGAAGCGATAGGTCTCGCTATAGATCAAGCGATCGCGATGGCCGGCGCCGATCGAGACAATCTCGTCGGACGTGCCGAATTGATTGAGCGCCATATAGATCGGCGGATTGTCTGGGCGTTCGCGCGCGAGCGTTTCCAGCGCGGCCACAATCTGCGCTTCGGGGAGCGTGTTTGCCGGCGCACCCGCTTCACGCGCCTGCGCCGCGATCGCGGCAGGGTCGCCGTACATCTCGCCCATGGCGCGCGCGCTGTCGCCGCCGAACATCATCGGGCCCGCCACGCTCATCGCCACGAGCGCGAGCCCCATCACCGCACCGGACGCCGCAACCAAGAAATGGAACGGCAAGCCCCACACGGCCAAACGATTGTGAATATCGACACGCGAGAGGCGGCGGCCGCCATCGAGGCGCAGCGTGAAGGCGTCACGAAACATGCGCGGCAGCGCCAACGCGCCGCCCACGATCAGCGCGACCAACAACACGCCCAGCACGCCAATGACTATGAAGCCGATCTGCCAGGGCAGGTGCAGCGCATAGTGCAGTTCGGTGAGAAAGTGCGTGAGTTCGTGCGCGCCGGGCCCGGCATAGGCGCCGTTTGCATCGAAGGCGAGCACGTCCTCTTCGTAATCGATGACGAGGCGTGGCATCTCCGCGCCCGGCGTGATGACGTACACATCCGTCGGCGCAGCGCCAGTTTCTGCAATGTGTTGGCGCACGTAGGCGACAGCGCGGCCGACGGCCTCCGGCGAGGCTTGCGCCATTTCCGGCGCGCCCGGCCGCTCCCAGCGCTCGAACTCGGCGTAGAATACAGCGATCGCGCCGGTGATACAGACGAGATACATCACCGACGCCAGCGCCAAGCCGAGCAATTTGTGCGCCAGCAATTGGCCTTTGACAAAGCCAGACGGCATGCGCGGCCAGATCGGTTTTTGTGCGCCGGCCATCAAGCTGCTCCGCCCAAAACAAAAAGATACGCCCCGCCGCCGAGCACGAACGCCGCGAATGTGGTGACGAGCGTCGCGCGCCATGGGCGCATGGTTGCGAGCAGCCAGAGCGTGGCCGCCGTCCACACGATCATGAGCGCGAAAATGCTGAAGGCAAAGCGATCAGCGTTCACCCCTGGCACGAACGCCTGCCACGCCGCCATCGCCGCCAACGCCAAAGCTGGCGCTGCGATGAGCGCGCCGATCCAGCGCGCGACGTTTCGGCTCAACCGGCCGGGGGAGGTGCTCTCGGCTTCAAGCGACTCTTGCGCGGCGCGCGCTTTCTTGGGTGTCGCGCTATTGCCGACACGCGCAAGCGCGTCGGGCGCCAGCAGGAACAATCCCGCCGCCATCGGCGCGAGCATCGCAAGGGCGAGCCCGCGCTCAATCGAGACATGCATCAGCCATGGCAGTGCGCCGAGCGCGATCAGCGCCCAGCCCGCGACCAACACCGCACCGCCAAGCCCGCGCTTTGCGCGCCAGTGCAAATAGAGGATCGCAAGCCCAGCGACCTGAACCATCATCCCCAAAATCTGCAAAGCAATGTCCATGCGCCGCCTGTTTGTGCCTAGAACCGATACGTCAAAGCGACGGTGTAATTGCGCGGTGCGCCGTAGCGATATTGGCTGAAATAGCGGATCTGGCTGTAATAGGTTTCGTCAAACACGTTATCGGCGTTGGCCTGCACCGACACTTGATCGGTGAGATCGTAACGCGCCATCAGGTTGACGAGGGCGTATTCATCTTGCTCGATCCGCGTCGGAGCCAAAGTCACCGGGTTGGTGGCGTTGGTGTAGGCGTAGCTGCGCCACGTCGCGCCGCCGCCCAGCGTGAGGCCGTCGAGTGCGCCGTCGAAGCTGTACGTGGTGAAGAGCGTGAAGCTTTGGCGGGCTTGGTCCGTGTTGACCTCGCCGCCGCTGGCGTCCTCGATCTCAAACTGGCTGTAGCCCAAGCTCACGTTCCAATTCTCGGTGACGCGGCCGAGCACCTCGAACTCGAGGCCTTCGCTGGTCGCGCCTTCGGCGGCGCGATAGGCGAATTCCGGCGGGTTGGTGCCAGGGATGGCGCCGCCGGTGGGTTGACCTAAGCCGTCCTGCGTGATGCTGAAGATGGCGAAGGAGGTTTGCAGCGCGTCGTTCAAGAATGCGCTCTTCAGGCCGATCTCGTAGGCTTGGCCCACGATCGGATCGAGCGTCGCGCCCGTTTCCGTGCGCAGATTCTGCGGCTGGAAGATCTCCGTGTAGCTGGCATAGAGCCGATGCGTCGGCGTCAAATTATACAGCACGCCGAGATAGGGGATGACGACATCATCCGCGCTGTAATTCTGCATGACGCCGTATTCCGTGCCCGAGCGCTCCCATGACGAGACGCGGGCGCCGGCGATGACGCTCAGCGCATCGGTCGCATTGATGCGGGTCGCGGCGAAATATCCGCTCTGCTCGGTTTCGATCGCCTGATCGTGTGTGCCTGCTGTCGAGAATTCAGGACGCGGGAAAGCGCCGTCCCACGTGTAAAGGCTCGTCGCCGGCAGGAACGCGTTCGGGCCGGTGGCGGCGAAGGCGTGGGTGTCGGCGTCTTGCTGGGAGTGCAGTGCGCCGACGGTGAATTCATGCACGCGGCCAAAGAGCGTATAGTCACCGCGCAGTTGAATGTCGAAACTGTCTTGAACGCTCTCGCCGTCGCTCTTGTAGGGCCAGGTCGCGAGACCAACGCCCGTGGCCTCATCGATGGCGCCGTAGAGGTAAAGGATTTCGGTTTCTGCGCCGTTGATCAGGCGGTTGTAATTGAAAGTCAGGCGCCAACCATTCGCGAATTCGTGGTCGATGTTGGCGAAATAATTGGTGTTTTGCGTGTCCCAATAGGCCCAGTTCGCCGAAGTGCTTTGTGAGCGCGGCAGATTGGTGAGTTCGCCATTGGTGTAGAAGGTCGGCAATGCCCCCCAGAGCGGCGCTGTTGGATTGTTGGTTTGCTGACTGGCGCCGACTCGCACTGTGGTGGCGTCTGTCACGTCCGCTTCTATGACGCCATAGAAGACGGTCTTATCGAAATTAAAGAGATCGATGTAAGATTCGCCTTCTTCGTATTTGGCGACGAACCGCCCACGGATCGAGCCGCTTGCGTTGAGTGCGCTGGCCACGTCGGCTTCGATCTGGCGATTTTCCCAACTGCCGAACGAGCCGCGAATATACGCCTCTAGATCGCGCGCGTCCGCGTGCTTGCGTACGAGATTGATCGAGGCGGACGGGTCGCCTGCGCCCGTGAGCAAGCCTGTCGCGCCGCGCACGAACTCCACGCGTTCGAAGATCGAAACATCAGCAAGTGTTTCAGCTGCGTCGCCGGCCAAGCTCCACGAGAGCGGCACGCCGTCGATTTGGTAATTGGTGATTTCGAAGCCGCGTGCGTTGAACACGTTGCGCACATCATCGACTTCAACCATCGACACGCCCGCCGTGTTGCGCACGACATCGGCGATGGTTTGGAGATTTTGGTCGGTGATGCGTTGCTGCGTCACGACGGTGACCGATTGCGGCGTCTCGCGCACCGTAAGGCCGAGGCCGGTGGCGGTATCGATCTGCTCATCGACCGTATAGCGGCCGACCACCACGATATCGTCACCGTCGGCAGCTTCCTGTGCGTAACCTGGCCCGGCAACGCACATGACCGCCGCGCCGGTCAGCAAAATGCTTCTCAAACCCATGTCGATGTCCCCAAGGCCCCGAATTTGGCGGCCACTAATCACGAATGCGAGTCAGTCGCAATAGCAAAAATGTAGCGAGGATGTTGGGCCTTCTTTTTGATCGCGCTCAATTTTCTGGAGTACCGCTGGGTTTCGGGCGCGGCTTATCCCACAGCCGGCACGTTTAAACGCCAGCGTTTCCTACGCCCGCGCCCGAATCCATCCTACACTCGCGCGCTGCGCCTACACTCCCGCGCATGAAACACATCCCCGCAACCCCGCTGACAGCACATCGCTGCGCCAGGCTTATCGCCTGGGGCAGGCTGATGCTTGTGTGGTTGAGTGCGGTGATGTTCGCCGAGCGCCGGGTCTCGCGCCGTCACATGCGCACGCGCTATCCGCTGTGCGACGCCAATCGCTTCGCGCGCTATATCGGCAATCTCATTTTGATGCGCGCACTCGCCGACAAGCCACATCTGCGCGCATCAGGGCTTTTGCAACAAAACCCGCGCCCCGGCCTGCACACAAATGCACGTCCGCAACGCGCTGTGCGCGCCGCGCGCGGCTCTGTTCTGCGCAAATGTCTGCGCCATCGCGACCTGCGCACGCGCTTCGGCTCTTCATGTACGCGCTCGACAACCTCGATGAACTCGCGCGCGTCTTGAGCCCACAACTCGCCCGTCCCCTCACGCGTCTGCAACAGATACTCACGCGCCCCTGCGTCGCCGAAGCACTGCGCACGCTCGCCATGCCAGAAGTGCGTAGCGCGGATTTCTCCTGACCCGATCGCCGGCTCCTAGCCGGCATCTTCAACGACGCCACGGACCGCGTAGAGCCTCGCTCTACGCGGGCGCCGGCGCTTGTCCCGTGTGGGACCGCTCTCAGCTGGTCTGAAGGTCTAGAATTCGTCGGTTAAGGTCTCGGCAAAATCGGCCCCGCTCGCTAAAGCGCTCCGATGACACTCGCTCTCCGCGCCGAGGCGCGCAAAATTCTCCATAGCTTAGGCGTTGACGAAGCCGCACTCGACGGCGGTGCGCTTGTTGTGCGCTCGCCAGTGAATGGCGAGGTGCTCGCGCACGTTCGCGAGACGAACGTCGAAGAGGCGCGCGCGCAGATCGCGGCAGCGCATCAGGCTTTCTTGGCTTGGCGCTCTGTGCCTGCGCCGCGACGCGGTGAGTTTGTGCGACTGCTTGGCGAAGAGCTGCGCGCGCACAAGGACGCGCTCGGGCGGCTCGTTTCGATCGAGGTTGGCAAAGTGCTTTCCGAGGGCTGGGGCGAACTGCAGGAGATGATCGACATCTGCGACTTCGCCGTCGGTCTCTCGCGTCAACTCTATGGCCTGTGCATACCCTCGGAGCGTGGCGACCATCGCATCACCGAGCAATGGCATCCGATCGGGCCCGTCGGCGTGATCTCCGCCTTCAACTTTCCGGTCGCGGTGTGGAGCTGGAATGCTGCGCTTGCTTTCGTGTGCGGCGACAGCGTGGTGTGGAAGCCGTCGGAGAAGAGTCCGCTGACAGCGCTGGCCGTGAGTGCGCTCGTGAATCGTGTGATTGAACGCTTCGGCGCCGACGCGCCGTCTGGCCTTTCAAGCGTTCTTATCGGCGGCCGCGCGCTGGGCGAAGTGTTGGTGGACGATCCGCGCGTGCCGGTGATCTCGGCAACGGGATCAACACGCATGGGGCGCGACGTCTGTGCGCGCGTGGCGCAGCGTTTCGGTCGCACCATTCTCGAACTCGGCGGCAACAACGCCTCGATCGTCACGCCCTCGGCCGACCTTGATCTCACACTGCGCGCGGTGGCTTTCGGCGCGATGGGCACGGCAGGTCAGCGTTGCACCACGCTGCGCCGTCTGATCGTACATGAATCTGTCTATGATCAGCTCGTGCCGAAACTCATTGGCGTCTATGAACGGATCAGCGTCGGCGATCCGTTGTCTTCCGATGCGCTCGTCGGGCCGTTGATCGATGGAGCCGCTTTCGACGCCATGAAAAGGGCGCTCGACGCTGCGCGCGGCGCTGGCGGGCGCGTGCATGGCGGCGCGCGTGTCCATGTGAACGGCGATCAATCGTTCTATGTCCGGCCAGCCTTGGTAGAGATGGACACGCAAGCGCCGTGCATGCGCGAGGAAACCTTCGCGCCCATTCTCTACGTGTTGAAGTATCGCACGCTCGACGAGGCTATCGGGCTACAGAACGACGTGCCGCAGGGATTGTCGTCATCGATCTTTGCGACAGACATGCGCGAGGTGGAGCAATTCCTCTCCACCGCCGGCTCTGATTGCGGCATCGCCAATGTGAACATGGGCACATCCGGCGCCGAAATCGGCGGCGCGTTCGGCGGCGAGAAGGAAACCGGCGGCGGCCGTGAAAGCGGCTCGGACTCCTGGAAAGCCTACATGCGCCGCCAAACCAACGCGATCAATTACGGGCGCACCCTGCCGCTGGCGCAGGGCGTCAAATTCGATCTCGACTAAGCCGTACCGCCGTCCAGCGTTGTCTCGATATCAAAGCCGTGCATGAGCGCGAGTGTGACGGGCGTGCGTTCCACGATTTCGCGCAAGCGCGCGATCTGCTCGAGGCTGAGCGGGCCGCTGACATCGACGTGGCGCTCAATGCGGCGTTTCGGATCGCCCGCGTGGAGGCGCAGTTCGACCTCGATGCCTGTCACCGGCATGGCTTTGCGGTCGGCGTACATCTTCAGCGTGATCAGTGTGCAGCCGCTCAAGCCCGAGAGCACCAGTGCAAACGGCGAGGGTCCGGCATCGCCGCCGCCAAGCTCCGGCGGTTCATCTGCGACGAGCGCATGTTCGTTGGCGTTGATCTCCACCCGGTAATTCGGCGCGCCCAGTTTCGCGCGCACGTGAGCGCCAGCCATCGATCCGTCTCCAGTTTCGCAGGCGCAAAGTTCGCAACCGCCCGCTTGTCTTGAACACGCAGTTAAGCGCTCTGGCGCGGTTGTAAAGCGGGGGGCTTGGCGCTACGGGAGGGGCAAGAAATCTCCTTATTTGCCGAGGCATACCAAATGAAGGCGTTGGTCAAACGCGAAGCCAAAAAGGGCTTGTGGCTGGAAGACGTGCCGGAGCCTGAAGCCGGCCCGAACGATGTGAAAATCCGCGTCAAGCGCACTGCGATCTGCGGCACGGATGTGCACATCTATAAGTGGGACGAGTGGGCGCAGAAGACGATCCCGGTGCCGATGACGGCTGGCCACGAATTCGTCGGCGAGATCGTCGAGGTCGGCGAGAACGTCAACGATTATAAGCCCGGCATGATCGTCTCCGGCGAGGGCCACATCGTCTGCGGCCGCTGCCGCAATTGCATGGCCGGCCGTCGCCACCTCTGTCCGCACACGAGCGGCGTCGGCGTCAATCGCGATGGCGCCTTTGCCGAATACATCGTCATCCCGAACGCCAATGTCTGGCACCATGCTGACGGCATCGATCTCGACATCGCTGCCATCTTCGATCCCTTCGGCAATGCCACGCACACGGCTCTGCAATGGGATATGATCGGCGAAGACGTGCTGATCACGGGCGCTGGTCCCATCGGCGCGATGGCCGCGGCAATCGCCAAACACGTCGGCGCGCGTCACGTCGTGATTACCGACGTAAACGACTATCGTCTGGAGCTGGCCAAGAAGCTCGGCGCCACGCGCACAGTGAACGTCTCGCGCGAAACCTTGAGCGACGTGCAGAAAGATCTCGGCATGACCGAGGGTTTTGATGTCGGCCTTGAAATGTCCGGCGCGCCAAATGCGCTGAAAGACATGATCGACAATATGAGCCACGGCGCGAAGATTTCGATGCTAGGCATTCCGTCGGGCGATATGCAGGTCGATTGGAATAAGGTCGTCTTCAACATGCTGACGATCAAAGGTATCTACGGCCGCGAAATCTTCGAGACCTGGTACAAGATGAGCGTGATGATCCAATCGGGCCTCGATCTTTCGCCTATCATCACGCATCGCCTGCCGTATCAAGAATTCGAAGAGGGCTTCGAGACCATGATCGCGGGCAAGTCCGGCAAGATCATTCTGAATTGGGATTGAGCCATGTACGGCGCGTTTCAAAAGCATTTGCAGAATGAGCTTGACGGCATTCGCGAGGCCGGCTTCTACAAAAACGAGCGCATTATCGCGACGCCGCAAGGTTCCGAGGTGGAGGTCGCCTCCGGCCAACACCTGCTCAATCTCTGCGCCAACAATTATCTGGGCCTCGCGCAAGACAAACGCGTGCAAGCCGCGGCGCGCGAGGGCTTGGAGCGTTGGGGCTATGGCATGGCCTCGGTGCGCTTCATCTGCGGCACACAGCAAAACCACAAGGCGCTCGAGGCGGAGCTTTCGGCCTGGCTGAAGATGGAGGACACGATCCTCTATCCCTCATGCTTCGACGCAAATGGCGGCTTGTTCGAGACGCTGCTTGGCGCTGAAGATGCGATCATCTCGGATGAATTGAACCACGCCTCGATCATCGACGGCATCCGTCTCTGCAAGGCGCAGCGTTATCGCTACAAGAACAACGATCTCGCCGATCTCGAAGCACAGCTCAAAGCCGCCGACGCTGCAGGCGCGCGCTTCAAGCTGATCTCAACCGACGGCGTCTTCTCGATGGACGGCGTGATCGCCCAGCTCGATAAGATTTGCGATCTGGCCGAGCGCTACAACGCGCTTGTCCATGTCGATGACAGCCACTCGACCGGTATTGTCGGCCCAGGTGGACGCGGCACAGCTGAGCACTGCAATTGCATCGATCGGATCGACGTCCTCACGAGCACGCTCGGCAAAGCGCTCGGCGGCGCCAGCGGCGGCTTCACCAGCGGCAAAAAGGAAATCATCGAAATCCTCCGCCAGCGCTCGCGCCCGTATCTTTTCTCCAACACCGTGCCGCCTTCAATTGTCTCAGGCGCGCGCAAGGCGGTAGAGATCGCAGCAAGTGGCGACGATCTCCGCGCGCAGCTGCGTGACAACATGCGCCGCTTCCGCGAAGGCCTGACGCAAGCCGGCTTCGATCTACTGCCGGGCGAGCACGCCATCATCCCCGTCATGCTTTACGACGCGAAGAAGGCCGGCGCGCTCGCCGAAGCATTGCTGCAAGACGGCGTCTACGTGATCGCGTTCTCGTATCCCGTCGTGCCCAAAGGCAAAGCTCGCATCCGCACCCAAGTCTCCGCCGCGCACACACGCGAAGAGATCGACCGCGCGGTGGCCGCATTCGCAAGCGCTGCGAAGCGAATCGGCTGACGGCCAACTTCGCCCTAAGCCGGTACCGGCGGCTCCACATACGACGCCACCTTGGTGATGATCTCATCCGGCGTCGCGAGCATCTGCTTATATTGCTCAAGCGGGTACGGCATGTGCGGCTTGCTTGGATCGTAAGCAGGTTGCGGCGCGGGGCTTGGGCCTGAATAGGGCGCGGGCGCTTTGAAGCGTTCGGCTTCTGCCGCCGAGATGCCCGCGCGCTCCAGCACGGACGGATCAATCCAGCGCTTCGGATCAATTGACCCGCGCACAGGCGTCGCGACTTCCAGCGTCATGTGGTCGGGGCCGGCGAAATAGATCGATTTGCAGAAGCCGTGATCGAGTGGGCCGATCACGTTGACGCCATTGCCGCGAATGCGGTCGCGCATCGCGATCAATGCATCTTCGCTGCCGACGCCAAATGCGATGTGCTGCAACGTACCGGCCGCTGACGGCTTCTCGCCGCGCCCGGCGTGCGTCACGCCAAGCTGGATCGGAATTTTGTCGACGTCGGGCAATTGCACGATCGAGAAATAACTCGTCTCGCTCAAGCGCAAGAAGGCGTGCAGACCGCCTGGCACGCCGTGCATGTCAAACAGTGCGACCAGCGGGCAGCCCACGACATCGGAGAAGAACGCGATGTGCTTCTTGATGTCGGCCGCCATGAAAGCGACGTGATGAATGCCGTTTGGTTGGGTCATCGGCGTGTCCCGTCTTGCTTATTGCCTTCCGTGGCGGCGACTGCGCCACTTTCAGATCAATGAGGTTGCCGCCAAAGGCGCACGGGCGCAATACTGACCAAGGGAGAGGCCGATGACGAGTGTCGTTCGCGAGCCGTACGGCTTTGTTCATGCGGACACGAGCCGGCTCAAGGAAGTGTATGGCGGGCCGTCCGGGCAGGTGTTTGTCGAATGTATGCGCGTTCGCCCGGTCGCCGGTGAATCCAAGACTGTCATCCTGTTCTCGCACCCGATCGGCGGGGGATCGTTTCTACCGCTGGTGAGCGCGCTCGCGGCGGCGGGGCGGCACGTGATCTATTGCAATCCGCGTTATCGCGGCAATGACACTGCGTTGATTATGGAAAAGTGCCTGCTCGATCTCGGCGCGTGCGTCGCCGATCTGAAGCAGCGCTTCGGCTATGGCAAGGTCGTGCTCGGCGGTTGGTCCGGCGGCGGCTCGCTGTCGCTGTTCTATCAGGATCAAGCGACGCAGCCGACGATCGATGAAACGCCCGCTGGCGATTATGTCGGCTTGCACGACGCCAAGCTGCAGCCAGCGGATGGCGTGCTCTTGCTGGCGGCGCATCTGAGCCGCTCGGTGACGATGACCGAATGGCTCGATCCTTCGATCATGGACGAAGCGCGTCCATTTGAACGCGATCGGGGGCTGAACATTTATGATCCCGATTGCCCCGCGCAGCCGCCCTATGACGCGGCCTTTGTCGCGCGCTTCCGCGAAGCGCAGATCGCGCGCAATCGGCGCATCACAGCGTGGGCCAAAGCCGAGCTTGCGCGATTGAAGGCGAGCGGCGGACCGGATGCAGAACGCTGCTTTGTCGTGCAAGGCACGATGTGCGACGTGCGGTGGACCGATCCGACGCAAGATCCCTCCGACCGCAAGCCGTACACCTGCTATCTGGGCGATCCGAAAATCGCTAACGATGGTCCTGTCGGCCTTGGCCGTTTCACCACGCTCCGCTCCTGGCTGTCGCAATGGAGCTATGATGAAAGCCGCGCGCATGGCGAGCGCAACGCCGCGCGCGTAACCTGTCCCGCGCTTGTCGTGAACAACACGGCTGACCTTGCTTGCACGCCAAGCCACGCGGCGCGCTTGTTCGCGGCGCTAGCCTCGGCGGACAAAGAAATCGTCCACATCAAGGATGCCGACCATTATTACATCGAACGCCGCGATCTGTTGCCGAAAGCCGTCGGCGCAATTGGCGCGTGGCTCGATGCGCGAGGGTTTGTGTAATGACGGAGGACACCGCTGGCCCGCTCGCCGGCATCCGCGTCGTCGAGATGGGACAGCTGATCGCCGGCCCATTCTGTGGCCAGCTGCTTGGCGACATGGGCGCCGAGATCGCCAAGATCGAACCGCCCGGCGAAGGTGACCCTATGCGCAATTGGGGCCAGGGCGGCACGCCGACCGCATGGCGCGTGATCGCGCGCAACAAATACTCAGTCGCGCTTGATCTGCGCTCCGCGGAAGGTCAAGAGACCGCGCGCCAGCTCATCCACGCCGCTGACATTCTCATCGAGAATTTTCGCCCCGGTACGTTGGAGCGTTGGAATCTCGACCCGAAAGATTTGTGCGCGGCCAATCCTAAGCTCATCGTCGTGCGCATTTCCGGCTACGGCCAGGATGGGCCTTACGCGCAGCGCGCGGGCTTTGGCGGCGTCGGTGAAGCGATGGGCGGATGGCGCGGCATTGTCGGTTATCCGGACCAACCGCCCGCGCGCATGGGCGTGTCGATCGGCGATTCATTGGCAGCGACATACGGCTGCATGGGCGCGCTCGCGGCGCTGCATCATCGCAACCAAACGGGGCGCGGCCAGATTGTAGATAGTGCGCTCTATGAATCCGTTCTGCAGGTCATGGAATCCATGGTGCCGGAATTTCAGGTCAATGGATGGAAGCGCAAACGCAGCGGCTCAACCATCGCTGGGATTGCGCCGTCGAATGTGTATCCGTGCAAGGACGGCGAATATCTGATCGGCGCAAATCAGGACGCAATTTTTTTGCGCCTGTGCGACGTAATGGGGCGGCCGGAGCTGGCGCGCGACGAGCGCTATGCAACGCATTTAGCGCGTGGCGCGCGGATGGAAGAGATCGACGCGGAAATCGCGGCGTGGACGTCAACGCTCACGATCGCCGAACTCGAGGCCAAGATGATTGAAGCGTCCGTACCGGCCGGCCGCATCTACGACGCCGAAGACATGCTCAACGATCCGCACTTCGCCGCGCGCAACGCACTGGTCACCGTGAATGATCCCGTGCTCGGCCCCACGACGATGCAGGGCATCTTCCCGAAGCTCTCGGAAACCCCCGGCTGCATCCGCCGCCCCGCGCCGCGCGACGTGGGGCAAGACACCCGCGAAATCCTGCAGCGTTGGCTTGGCATGGGTGGTTAATCTCAGCCTTTGCACGCGATCCCCCGCCAAGTCCGCCTCTGTGTGTCCAGCGGTTCTTAGGCGCCCCTGCACAAAATCTGCACGAAAGCTGTGGCGGCCCTGCGCGGGCGCGCCACACACGCTGCGCCCGCTTGGGGCAGGGTGGCGCTTATGGACAAAATTTCCTCCAGCAGGCCGCAGCCCATTCCGTCGCGCCCCGATACGATCGGCGAAAGCTGGCGTCCGGCTGAGCCTGCGCGCCATCCCGGCCACGCCGAGCCCGAGCCGCAGCGCCCCACCCCGCGCGTTGGCCGTTTCGACGACCTGTTCTAGGGGCTGCCCCCATGGTGACGGTGCTGCCGCAGCCGCCTATCATCGCCCGCGAAAGCGAGCGCATGGTCTATCGTATCCTTGTCGTCGACGACGATCCGCACATCCGCGACGTGATCTGCTACGCGCTTGAAAAAGCCGGCATGAACGCCGTGACCGCGCAGGATGGCGCCGAGGCGTTGTCCAAGCTTGAAGCCGCGCCGCCCGATCTTGTCGTGCTCGATATCGGCATGCCGGAAATGGACGGGCTCGAAGTCTGCCGCCGCATTCGCCGTCATGGCGACACACCAATCCTCTTCCTCTCCGCGCGCAGCGACGAGATCGACCGCATTGTCGGCCTCGAACTTGGCGGCGATGATTACGTCACCAAGCCGTTCAGTCCGCGCGAGCTGGTGGCGCGCGTGAGCGCCATCCTCAATCGCGTGAAGCGCAGCGCGCCAGCGCCGCAGCCGGCGGACCACAACGTGCTGCGCCACGGCGCGCTGACGCTCGATCCGCCACGCTTCCAGGCGGAATATGGCGGCCAGCCCGTCGCGCTCACAGCGCTCGAATTCGCCATCGTGCGCATGCTGGCGCAGCGGCCAGGCGTCGTCTTTAACCGCGATCAGATCATGGACACCGCTTATGCGGACAATGTCCACGTCTCGGACCGCACCATCGACAGCCACGTTAGAAACATCCGCGCGAAGTTCGCCGCACTGGGGTGCGCCTCTGTGATTGAAACCGTTCATGGCGTAGGATTCCGCCTCGGCGACCTCACCAAGGCCTGAACGTGACGCAAGAGAAATGGCGGCCCAGTATCGGCGTGATCACCGCAGCCGTGATCGCCAGCGTGCTCGTGCTGCCACTCGTCGGCTTGCTCTTCTTCCGCGTGTTCGAAAACCAATTGGTGCGGCAGACCGAATCCGAGCTGATCGCCCAAGCGGCGATGCTGTCAGCCGTTTATGCGCGTGAGATCGAGCATGCGCCGGAGGCGTTTCCGATCGGCGCGCCACGTCCACCGCATGATCCCTCCATCGCCATCGACGGCCGCTACACGCCGATTCTGCCGTCGCTCGATCTTGCATCGTCGCCCATTCTGCGCGCGCGACCTGAAGCAGCGCAGGCGACGATTGAATCGAACGCGCAGGCATTCGAGATAGGCCGCGAGCTTACTGAGATTACCGAAGCGACGCAGCGCACCACACTCGCGGGCTTCCGCTTGCTCGACGCCAACGGAACAGCCATAGGCGGGCGCGGCGATCTGGGTCTTTCCTTCGCGCACATGGAGGAGGTGCGCGAAGCGATGCAGGGGCGCTTTAGCGCCATCATGCGGGTGCGCGATGAACTCAGCGAACCGCCGCCGATCTATTCGATCAGCCGCGGCACCAAGATCCGTGTCTTCGTGGCGATGCCGGTGTTCGTCGACAATCATGTGCGCGGCGTGGTGTTCCTCTCGCGCACGCCCGACAACATCCTGCGCGCACTTTATCGCGAGCAAAGCAAAGTCTTTGCCGCCGTGATCCTGGCGCTCGCTGTCGCGAGCGCCATCGGCTTTGTGTTCGTGCGCACGATCGCGCGGCCAATGCGCGAGCTTGCCGCAAAGGCGGAAGACATCACCGCTGGGCGCGCCGACGCCATCGGCCCGCTCAAGCGCAACGGCACGCGCGAATTGGCCAGTCTCGCCGAGAGCTTCATGACGATGGCGAAGCGGCTCTCGGATCGCTCGGCCTATCTCTCCGGCTTCGCTAATCACGTGTCGCACGAACTCAAATCACCGCTCACGGCCATCCGCGGTGCAGCCGAACTCATCCGCGATTCCGAAAGCGCGATGACGCCTGAACAGCGCGAGCGCTTCCTTTCCAATCTTCTCGCCGATACTGATCGGATCAGTGCCTTGCTCGATCGCCTGCGCGAAATGGCGCGCGCCGATAATCCGACGACGGGCGGCGCGGCGCTCCTGGCCGAGATCGAGCCGGCGCTGCGTGAGCGCTTCGAGCATCTGGACATCGCCTTCAACGCAAGTGAAACGCCTGCGATGGCGATGGCCGCCGACAATGCGCAAATCGTCTTCGGCCATTTGCTCGACAATTCCGCTCGTCACGGCGCAACTCAAGTCAGCATCAGCGCACACGAAGAGGGCGGCACGCTCTATGTGCGCGTCGCTGACAATGGCGCTGGCGTCTCGCCCGGCAACCGCGATCGCATCTTCGATCCCTTCTTCACCACACGCCGTGTCGAAGGCGGCACCGGCATGGGCCTCGGCATCGTCCGCGCACTGCTCCGCGCCCACGGCGGCGACATCACGCTTGAGGAGAGCGAAGTCGGGGCGATATTCATGGTCAGGCTGCCGATCGCGCAGACCGCCTAGACCTAGCGCCGCGCTGAAAAGCTGAAGAGGCCGTCCCATGCTGCATCCACTTTGCGCAGTGCTTCCTCAGGCGCGATCGGCGTATAGGTTTCGCCTTCGCGCGTGACGAGGCCCAGTCGCTCTAACTTGTTTAGCGCGTCGTGGATTTCGAAATCGATTTCGAGGTTGAAGCGCTCGCGCAGATAATCTTCGGCGAAATTGTCGATCTCGCCTTTCGCGAGCGGACGTTGAGCTCGGCGGAGGAGGCCGTAGGCGAGGATCGCTTCCTTGGCGTCCTGATCCTCGCCGGCGCCCACCAGAAGATCGAGTACGCCGGCATTGTTGGCGAGGTTGCGGAAATAGACGGTGTCGGCGAGGCGCTTTTGATAGCGCAACGTCGTCGCTTCATATTTCAGGCGCTGGCGCATGATGAAGGCGCCCACCGCGATCAAGCCGGACATCGCCGCAATCGCGCGCTTCAATTCGTTTTCCTCGATCACGCCTTGCGCGCCGAAATAGGCGGCAATCACAGCGAACAGCACGGTGATCGCTGGCCAAAGATTGAGCAGCACCGGCACGCCCGTCGCCACCGCGGGTGCGGCCAAGAACACTTGATCGCGCGGGCGCATCGAGGGCCGCGCGCCCGGATGCAGTGTCACCAATTCGGGCGACGCCACATTTCGGAAATGCTTCATCAGCGCAGCGCCCGGCCGCACGCCCCTCCGCGTCGCCGCGAACGCTTTACGATCCGTCCGCTCGATCTCGTCACTCGCCTTGAAGCCCACGAGCACCACGACATCGTTCATGACTTGCGTTTCGATCGCATGCTTGCGCAGGCCGAACCAGGATTTCACCTCGATGGTCTCGCTGCGTGCGCCGCGCGCGAAATAGCGGATGCGGCGAATGCCGGCGTGTGACGGCTTGATCGCCAGCCCTGTCAGCCGCTTGGTCGCTTCGCGGGTTTGCACCGTGTCGGGATCGATCTCGACAAAGTTCGCGCGGCCGAGCGCTTCGATGAAAGCGGCTTCGAACGTATCGAACGCGCCGGAGCTGGTGTCGCGCAGCGATGGCGCGGCGTCAGGGTCGAGCGGAAAATAGAGCGCCTTCAATTCGTCGAGGTGCTCGTGCGATTCGTGGTGCAGGTATGCGCCGAGCAGACGGAACAGGTCTGGTAAAACAGCGGAATCGCCCGCAGGCAAGTCAGGGTCGGCGGCTATCGCTTCGGCCAATTGGCCCTTGCGCGCGGCGATGAAGCCGTCCCGGCGGCTCGATGGATTGGTCCCCTCGTACATGCGCCCAGTGCTAGCCCAGCGGGCGCCGCCGCGCTATCCGGCTGGTCGGGATTGCGGGGAAGCGCCGGATGCGGAATGCTCGCCCGGTTCGCGAAGGGAGCTGATGCATGGCCCGTTTCTGGATGTTGATTGCTGCGGTCTTGGCGCTTTCGGCGCCGGCTTATGCACAGCAGCAGCGCGATCCGTTCAACGGGCAGTTTGGCGTCATCGAGCTCGCGGCGCCGCCGGCGGAAGCCGCGCGTCTGGCCAAGCTCATGGGCGATTCCCTGAATGGCCTCGCGGCGCAGCGTCCGGGCCAGCTCGATGTGTACATGATCAGCGCCGGCTTCTGGAGCGACGCGGTCTTCGAGCGCGAGACGACGCAAGCGGCGGAAATTCTTGGCGCGCATTTCGGTGAAGCGGCGCAGGGGCGCTCCATCGTCTTGAGCGCGGGCGGACAGGGCGCGCGCAATTATCCGGCCGCGACCCCGGACAATTTCTCCGCCGCGATCGGCCAGATCGGCGCGACCATTGATCCGAATGAAGATCTGGTCGTGTTGTTCCTGACGTCACATGGTTCGCCCGATGGTTCGATCGCGCTCCGCGAACACAATCGCCTTGGCGCCTCGATGCGACCGACGCATTTGCGTGACATGCTCAACGCCGCCGGCATCCGGAATCGCGTGATAATCGTCTCGGCCTGCTTTAGCGGCGCGTTTATTGCGCCTTTGATGGACGACAACACGATCATCCTTACTGCCGCGCAGCACGATCGGTCGTCATTTGGTTGTCAGCCGCAGCGTGATTGGACCTTCTTCGGCGACGCCTTGTTCAGCCACAATCTGCGCAATGGCGAGTCGCTTCTCGAAGCGTTTGATCGCGCCAAGGTGCTGATTGAGCGTTGGGAGCGCGAGCAGCGTCTGACGCCAGCCTCGAACCCGCAACGCCATGTCGGTGCGCGCGCTGCTGATATGCTGCGCCGCGCGGAACGCGCCGCGCGCTAACCTTCTTTCAGATCGCCGAGCACAAGCTCAAGCGGCGCCGCCGTCGTACGCTTTGAGACACGCATGACGATGCGTGATTGCACGTCTGAGACCAAGCCAAGCGCCAGCATCTTGTCGCGCAGGAAATCATCATACGCGTGCATGTCGCGCGTCACGATCCGCATCATGTAATCGACGGCGCCGGTGACGGTGGCGCAATCGACCACCTCCGGCCATTCCTTCACGGCGTTCTCGAACTTTTCGAGGTTCTCGCGCGAGGGCAATTGCAGCTTCACCGAGGCCATGACCTCGAAGTTGAAACCGAGCTTTTCTTGATCGAGCAGGGTGACCTGCTTCTGGATCACCCCGGCCTTTTTCAGCCGCTCGATCCTCCGCCATGCCGGCGACGATGAAAGGCCAACTTTTTCAGCGATTTCTGCGATGGATAGGCTGGCGTCCCGCTGCAGCAAATCCAGGATGCGGGCATCGACCGCGTCCAACTCTTCGGACAATGTTTCCTCCCGCAGCCTTGCGCTGGGATAATTGACCCCAAGAATGGAGGCGATTTTGCCCTCAAGCAAGCCAATACCTGCCCTTGGAGGAAACGATTTTGCCGATTTTAGCCGGCGGCGTCCAAAATGGCGGCCATCCCATCCGGGGTGAGGAAGGTGGGGTCGGCTAGGTGCTGGTCGTTCAGGTAGAAGGTCGGGGTCGAGTTCACGCCGCGCGCTGAGGCCTCCTGGATCGATCGGCCCACGCGCGCGGCGCCCGCCTGGTCGGTGATCGAGGCCCAGATCTGCTCGTTGCTAAGGCCCCATTCCGCACCGACGGCAAACAGCGCGTCGCGCACGCCAGCCATCGAGCCGCTGGAGAGGATGGCGCGCTGGCGCTCGAACAGGATGCCGAGGCGGCGATAATATTCGGCAGCGTCCGCGCCATTGCAGCGCGCGACCTGAAACATCGCGACGGCCACGGGCGGCGGCGGCGTCACCATTTCGCGCAGCGTGTAACGCACGCGGCCAGTGTCGATGTAGCCGCTCTTCAACCGCGCCCAATTGGTCTCATGGAAATGCGCGCAATGGGGGCAGGTGGCCGAAGCGTACTCGACCAGATGTAGCGGCGCGTTCGCCGCGCCCAATGTGAACATCTCGTCCGAATTCTGCGCCCACGCCGCGCCTGCTGTAAGCGCCAGTGCGCCTGCGCCAATCGTAAAGGTACGCCGATCTAGCATGCTTTCCCTCCCGAACGCGCTGCATGCGCGTCGATTGTGGCGCCACCGGGGAAAGGAATGGTGGTGGGGGGGGAGAATTGAACTCCCGACCTCGGCGTTATGAAGCGCCAGCTTAGCCGGCGCAATCAACAGCTCGAGATCTGCGTTTCTTCAGCCATCAAGCGCAATGCGCTGATCTCAGCTTCCGCCAGCGCATCAGTGAGCTCTAAAAACGTGAGTGAATCGCGCTGGACCAAGAGATCCGCGGCCGCCTGCGCCGCGCGCACCAGACCCACCACACCGACCAGAGTTTCCCGTGAGTGAGGGGGGTGAGACATCAACTCAGCGCCGATTTCGATCGGCGCTGAAACGTGGGTGGAGGCGGGCGTGTCGGTCATGGCGAATTTCTGAGCGGCGGCCCGAGCAAGTGGACCATCGCGACTAGAAAACACCTCGTCCGGGCTTTCCATGTGCGATATTTAACATTGCGGTATGTTGAGGCCGTTCGAGGACCTCAAGGCTGGCGAGGGCGGCCGCAATCAAGTTTGGGCGGGGCATGAATCACATCGAGGCGCAGGCTGGAGCAGGGCGGCTGCGGCAGATCGGGATACTTGTTGGGGCCACCTTGGGCTGGGGCGGCGGGGTCGCGATGTTTGTGCTGTTGGGCGGGCTCTTCATCGCGCCGCTTGAGGCGGCCTTTCTATGGCGACGCGGCGACATCGCGCTTTCGAGTTTTATTCTCTTGGGCATGGGATTGATGGCGCCGCTCATTGGCGTCGCGGCCGATCGGATCGGCGCTCATATTTTTGTGGGCGTAGGCGCAATCGGATTTGCCTGCGCTTATGTCGCCCTGGCTACCATGAACGGCGAGCTTTGGCGCTATCTCGCCATCCTTGGCTTTGTCGCCTTGATTGCAGCGCCAGCGACATCGCCGCTCATCTATTCCAGGGTCGTGGTGGCCCATTTCACCAAGACGCGAGGGCTTGCGCTGTCGATTTGCCTCAGCGGCTCGACGGCTTTGGCGGCTTTGATGCTGCCGCTTACCCAATACGTGATTGCGAGCTTTGGCTGGCGCGCGGGCTATTACATGCTTGCAGGACTTGCGTTGATGATCGGCGCCATCAGCTTTGTGCTCTTGCGCAAGGCCGCGCCGCCGCGCCAAACCGAAGCCTCCTCTGGCGCGTCGAAATGGGGCGCTCTAGCGCGCGCCTTGGGCGACGCCCGCTTTTGGTTGCTTGCGCTCTGCTTTGCATCGGGCGGGTGTGCGTTGGTGGGGGTAAGCGCGCACACGCAACCTTTCCTCACCGAGAGCGGCTTTGATCCCATGCGCGCCGCCTGGCTCGGCAGCCTGCTGGGCGTGGTGATGATCGTTGCGCGCGTGACGGTGGGAGCCTTGCTCGATGTCATGGAGCCGGGCTGGCTTGGGCTTACGGCGTTTCTGGCGGCTGTGTTGGGATGCCTTGGGTTGGCTTGGCCCCAAGCGCCAGCATTGGCGATCATCGTTGCGCTTGCGCTGATCGCTTGCGCGCAGAGTGCTGAAAGCGACTTCCTTGGGTTTTTCACCGCACGCTATTTTGGCGTGGCGCATTTCGGCGTGATCTCAGGCGCGCTCAGTCTGATCTTTGCTGTGTTCGTGGCATTGGGCGGCGTTATTGCTGGGCGCATGCACGACACCTTTGGCGATTATCGCGCCTTCTTCTATCTCGCCGCGATCCTTTGTTCGCTGGCGGGCGTCGCGTTGTTTGCGAGCGCGCGACTTAAGGCGCCCGAGGTGCGCAACAGCGGCCAATAGGGTGCGTCATCGCCCGCACTAATGCGAGTGTCGGCATGCATGTCTTGGCCGCACACCTGATGCATTGGCGTCTTCTCTTCAACGGAGACACCTTATGCGCGTCGATCGCAATCAATCCATCGCCATCATCGGCGCCGGCGTAAGCGGGCTCTATCTCGCCTATCGTCTGCAAGAGGCGGGCTTTCAGAATGTGCGTGTGTTTGAGGCGCGCGCACGCGTCGGCGGGCGCATGCATGATCGTCAAATCGGTGTGCTCGGAGCCGAGGTCGCGTTGGGCGCGCTAAGTTTCAGCGACGCCCACCCACATGTCAGTGGGCTTTGCGCGCATTTGGGCTTGAAGCGCCATGAGCTCGCGTTCGTGCGCGCGGGCTTTGCCTTGCGCGGCGCACGTTCCGACGGCGCCGATCAGGCAGTTGTGCGTTCACGCTACGGTCTTGGGGACGAAGGCGCCGTCGGCGACGCCTATGCTCTTCTACTCACATTGGTCGGCGTGGTCGCGCCCGACTTTGCGCGATACTGGCGCGATGACGATGCGCTCCTCCGGTACCTGCAAAATTGTGTCGTCGATGGCCGTGCATTGTCGCAATGGGGCTTTTGGCCATTGGTTGCGGCCAAGCTTCCTCCAGAGGCTTGCGCCTTTGTGCGCGATTGCCTTGGGCTTCGCTCTTGTGTCGCCGCCACCCAAGCGGCGGGCGCGATTTTTACCTTGCTGTGGGAGATGCGACCCGGACAAACGCATTTTGCCTTGACGGGCGGGTTTTCAGCGCTTGGCGCACGTCTGTACGCTGAGACCGCGGCCGGCGATGTCTATCATTTTTCGAGCACGCTTGAGCGCGTCACGACGCACGGGACGGGCTTTCAACTGACGATCCGTCGTGATTGCGGGGCGCGCGAAGTGTTCGACGCCGAAATCGTCATCCTCACATGCCCGCCAGCTGCGCTGAAGGCGCTTGAGTTTGACGATCAAGTATTCGCCTCTCATGTGGCGTCGGCGTGCGCAGATGTCGCCGCCATCGAGGCAAGCAAGCTTGTTTTACTGTTTGAGCAGTCATCGCGTTCGGACGCAGGCGCGGCGCGGGTCATCCACACATTCTCTGCGGACGCGCCGCTCGCGCTGGTCTTGAGTGAAGCCAACCCATCGGGCGCACAATTATTCACGATTTTTGCCGACGGGGAGAACGCGCACTTTTGGGCGAGCTTTGCGGGCGCCAGCGACGCCCCGGCCAGTCCAGAGGCGATCGTTGCAGCGCAGCGAGAGCTCGAGTGGGCTCTCGGCCAGAGGCTCGGCGCGCCTGTCGCCTCCTGGTGGATTGAGTGGTCGCGTAGAGGTGAAGGTGCTGCCTGGCACGCCTGGTCGGTCGGCGCCGACGCGGCGACGACGCGGGTGCGCATCATGCGTCCTGATCCCGATAAAGCGCTCTTCATTTGCGGCGAGGCGTTTGCGGCCCCGCAAGGCTGGGTGGAAGGCGCATTGAGTTCCGCCGAAATGGTTCTCGAACGGCATTTCGGCATGACGCGGCCGCATTGGCTGCGTGAACACACCACGTTCGAGATTTCACGAGAAAGGAATATCTCATGACAAGCCCCCACATCATGGCGATGGACCCGTTTGCGCGCGCCGCCCATTTGCGCCGAGTCGGTGCGGCGCGGCGCGTACGCTCTGCTGATGCGCTGCCAGCGCCTAAGATTGTGCACGCTGGCGCGCCTCAGCCGAAGATCGTGCACGCGCTGATCACGCACGTCTAAAGCCCCTCGGCGTCGGCCCTCACTGGGTCGGCGCCGCCCCCTTTCTTCAATGAGGCAAACGGAATGACGCAAGAAGGTTGTCTGATTATCGCGGGGCTTGGCCTGCATCCGGGCCAATGCACGTTGGAAGCGCGCGCCGCGCTTATCGCTGCCGACATTGTATTCGTGCAAGCGGGCGAGGCTGACATGCTGGCTTGGGTGCGCGAGCTCAATGGCCGAACCCTCTCGCTTCAAGATTTCTATGCCGGTCGCGCCACACGGCTTGACGCTTATGCGGCCATGGCTGAGGCCATGCTGGCGCCGGTGCGGCGGGGCTTACGGGTTTGTGCGGCGTTTTACGGCCATCCCGGGGTGTTTGTGTCGCCCTCTCATATTGCGTGTGGACGCGCTGCTGAAGAGGGGCTCCTCGTGGTGATGTTGCCAGGCGTGTCGGCCGAAGATTGTCTCTTCGCTGATCTTGGCGTCGATCCAGGCCAGAGCGGGCTGCAATCTTACGAGGCGCGCGACTTCTTCGTGCACGCGCGCCAGATCGACGCCACCGCGCCGCTCGTGCTTTGGCAACCCATTGTGGTCGATGAGGCGGCGCTGTCGGGTTTTAACTCTCGCCTTGGCGCCATCCGCGCCTTGGCGGCGGCCCTCATGGAGATCTATCCGCCAAGCCACGAAATTATACTTTATGAGGCGGCTGTGCGTATGGACGAGTCCGCGCGTATCGAGAAGCTTACGCTTGCGAATTTGGAGCGCGCCCAGTTTGCCCAAGAAACGACGCTCTATGTGCCGGCGCTGCGTGGTCCTGCATTGTCAACTTCCCGCGCCCGTTTGATGAAGCGCCTGCTCGCTGAGGACAATTGCTGACCTACGATCCGAACACTGCGCCAAGTTCGCGGGCGGCGAGAATGGCGCTCGCCAGATGCAATTCGGCTGCGTCCAATTCCATCATGCCACGCCACAGCGCGCGCATATCGTCTTCGCGATCGACAATGATGATGAGGCCATGGGTCCCAGCGGCAAGCACGGCGACGGGGTAGGGCTGGGCGCCGTCGCGCAGTCGCGTCAGCGCAGGCCGGGCGCCATCGCCTGAATTGAATGCACGATCCATACAATCGGCGATGCTTTGCGCGTCGCGGTCTTCAGCAAAGGTAAGACGCTCGCGATCGGACCACAGACTCAAGCGTCGGTCCAACAAGGTTCGTGCGCGCGCATTGGCCGATTTGATCTCCAGGTTACGGTCCACGAGCAGCGCCGCGAAGGGCAGCGCGTCCAACATCATGAACGGGTAGGTGAGCGCTGCGATCCGGTCGCGCTCCTGTTGCAGCGCGAGGGCGGCGAAGGGCGCGAGCGCGTCAAAAGCCGCAGAGCTTACGCGCGTTGACCAGGCGATGAGGAAGCTGCGCTCAAGCCCGCCAAGCGGGTGGAGACGGAGCTTGGGGTGCTGTTGCAGGGGGCCTGACATGGCGTCATGGAAAGCTTGGGCCAGCGCGTCAGCGCTTGGCCCCGCACAGGCGATGCGCCATTGATCTTGCCCCTCAGTGTAGGCGATTGCCAAAGCCTCGGCCTGGATTGCGCAGCGGCAGGATTCCAGCGCCTCCAATACGTGTCGCACCGGCTTATCCTGGCGCAAGCTGAAGGGCGCATGGGTGACGAGGGCATTCATGAGCGTGCGCCTGCTTTGTCAAACACTGATCCAGTGTCTGGCGCAGGGCGCTCAGGCTCGCCATGTGCGATATTACACATTATAACCGACGCAATCTGCGACGTTCGCGACGAAGGGGTATGACGCGTGAGCCGGCGTGTGCGTTTCCAAGCGCAAGAGAGCGCGCGCCGGCTGGGTGCAATCGGCGTGTTTTCAGCGCTCGATGCCGACGCGATTGCGGTGATCGCCAGCGAGATTGTATGGAGCGCCTTCGAGCCTGGGGCGCAAATTCTTTCTCATCTCGACCAATCGCGAGAATTCTACATCTTGAGTGAAGGCGAGCTTGAGGCGCGGCTTGATAGCCCCATTGGGCGCGGCGTGCGTGTGCGGCGTTTGCAGGCTGGCGCGCATTTTGGCGAGTTGGCGCCGCTTACGGGCGCTCGGCGCAGCGTGACATTGGTGGCGACCGGCGATGTTGTTGTCGGCGCGCTTGGCGAAACGATTTTCCAGCGCCTGCTGCAGACCCAAGCAGGGTTCGCCGCCGCCCTCGCTGTTGATCTGGCGCGCAGCGTCGTTCATCTCACCGAACGGGTCTATGAGTTGGCCGCGCTTGAAATGCGCTTTCGCCTTTATGGTCAATTGTTGCGTTTGGCGGTGCGCACCGGCCTGAATGCAGCAACTATTGCCCCGGCGCCCACCCACGCGGAGTTCGCCGAAATGATCGGGGCCCGACGCGAGGCTGTAACGCTTGAATTAAACTATCTTGAACGCGAGGGGGTGCTCCTGATCGAGCGCGCCGGCATTCTCATCGTCGACATGGCGCGTCTGACCGACATGTTCGCCAAGCGCGCGGGATCGTCGCCGCAGACCGGTTTTGAGTAACCTGTGCAACGCGGATACCTCTTCTCCGACATCGACGGCAGCACGCAAAAATGGGAGCGCGCTGGATTTGCGATGCAGGCCGCCATGCGTCGCCACGACGCCATTTTTGCGGAATTGATCGCCGCCCATGGCGGGTTCATTCATGACCATGTCGGCGACAGCGTTTTCGCCATCTTCGAGACGGGAGATCCCCTAGCGTGCGCGCTCGATCTGCAACTGGCTTTCGCACGTGAAGCGTGGCCATTGACTGAAGGCTTGCGCGTGCGTGTGGGCGTGCATGCGAGCGCCTCGGCGACGTCAGAGGGGGCGGGGGCGATTGCCGAGCGCATCGCGGCCAATCGTGTGGCGCGTATCGCCGATTGCGCCGCGGGTGGTCAGATCGTGGCGAGTGTCGAAGCGGTGAGCGCCTATGGCGCGCCGGCGCACACGCGCTTCGTCGACCTCGGTGCGGTCTTGTTGAAGGGCGTGGAAGCGCCCGTGCAAATCTTTGGCCTTGATCACGAGGCTTTGCGGGGCGCTCCTTTCACGCGCGTGCGCCGCCAAGCGGCGGCGCACGCGAATTTGCCAAAACCCATGGCGCCATTGCTCGGGCGCGCGCAAGAATTGGCGCGATTAGCAGAACTTATCGCAGCGCCCGAGGGGGGGCGCATTATCAATGTGGTGGGACCAGCGGGCGTCGGCAAAACCCGTTTGGTGCAAGAAGCGGCCTATCAGTTCAGCCAGACCCAACCCGTCTTATATCTACCGCTTGCATCGCTGCACGACGGGGAAGATCTGATCGGGGCGCTCGCGCGTGCGCTGAATCTTCCAGCGTTAGGCGCCGCCTTGACCGCGGAGGCGATTAGCGAGGCCCTGCGGGTTCGGCCCCGACTTCTGGTGCTCGACAACGTTGAGCGCGCAAGCCCTGACGCCTTGACTGCGTTCGGCGAGTTCCTTGCGACGCACCGTCACGTCCATGCAGTTTGCGCCAGCCGCTGGCCCTTGGAAATTGCCCATACGCGCTTGCGTGTGAAAGGACTCGCCGCCCCTGGGCCGGGAAGGGAGGCGCTGGCCGAGAACGCCGCCTATGGCTTGTTCGCGCGCGAAGCCGCACACGCCGGCGCAAGCCTTGAAGCTGACGACCGAACGGCGTCTTTGTTCGCCCGATTATGCGACGCGCTTGGCGGTCTGCCGTTGGCGCTGCAACTGAGCGCAGCGTGGTTGCGTTATTTGCCATTGGATGCGGTGGTGGAGCGCTTGGCGCAGCATCGGGGCGAATTTGGCTTTATCTTCGCAGACACTTGGGCGGCTCTGTCGCCTGATGTGCGCGACAAAATCGGCCGTCTCTCAATCTTTCGCACCGCTTTCTCCGCCGCGGCGGCCGCCGAAGTGGCGGGCGTCGAACTTGGCGAATTGATCAAGTTTGAGGAAAGCGGATTGGTGGAGAGGGCGGCGGAGCGCTGTTTCATCTTGCATCCGCTCTTGGCTGAAATGGCCGAGGCGAAGACGGCGAATTTCGATACCGCCCAAGCCCATGCGGAATATTTTCTCTCAGCGCCCATGCTGGCGCCGCGCCCGCGTGGGGAAGGACATGTGCCGATTGCAGAGGTGGAAGCAGCGTGGATGTTGGCGCGTCGCTTTTGGCCGGAGCCGAAATTGCAAGCGGCCGGCGAGCGACTCTTCTATTGGTGCGCCTTTGCAGGCCTCTTCAAAGAAGGCGCTTCATTGTTCGCGGCGCGAGACGCCGAGGGCGAATTGGGTTTCTACATATCCGCTTTGCGCGCCAATTGTTTGGTGCACGCCCATGAGGGAGAGGCCGCTCAAAAGCTGGCGGCCGCGGCGAGCGCCAGTTCTGACGCCTTGACGCGCGCACACGGATTGCATGCGCTGGGCAATCTAGCGCATGCGCGCGGCGATTTCGATGAAGCGGAAGAGTTTTACGCTGCGGCGCTGCCAATAAGGCGCGATCTTCATGATCGCATCGGCGCGCATTATACAATCATGTCTATGGCCGCGCTCGCTTTGGCGCGTGGGCATGCGGCCGCCGTCGGCCAAATCTTGGTGGACGCGCTTAATGATGCGCATGCCCACCCGGTCGCTATGATCCACACCCACTTCTTTGCCGGCGAGGCCCTCTTGGCCCAAGGTCGCCATAAGCAAGCGGAGATCAACTTTCAGCGCGCGCTTGAACTCGACGCCTTGATTGAACATCCCGCATTCCGCACGCGTCTTTTGCTGCGTATGGGCGCCGTCGCCAATTTGGCCAGAGATCGGGCGCGTGCGCATGCCTTTTTCGATGAGGCGCAGCTTTTGGCTGGGACCCTGGGGGATCGGCGCGGCGGTTGCTATGCAGCTATTGAGCTTGCCCTTGCCGCCCACGTCGCCGGCGACAGTGCGCGTGCGAAAGCAGAATTGTTGACGGCGGTGCGGGTGGCCTTGGAATTGCGCTCAAAGCCTTTGGTGGCGCGCGCATTGTTGGCGCTTTTGCAGGTTGAGATGGAAATTGGCGACGATCAGGCGGCGGAGAGATTGCGCGAGGTTCTGGCTGGCGCGGACTTGGGCGAATTGAGCGCAAGGTTCGCGCAATTGACCAAGACGCCGCCACGCGCGGGCGACGATGGTCGGGGCGGTCAGGTGCTCTTGGAGGAAGGGGCCCGACGGGTGTTGCAGCTTTGACTTTAAGCTTTTGATCGCTTGGCGATTGCGCGTTTGGCGTCGCGGTGCAGGGCGCGTCCAACATTGAGCAGAGTGGCGCGTCCTTCGCCATCGAGACCCGAGAAGATCCGCGTGAGCTCGATCAAGTCGTCGCTGGCGAGCACGCTGGAATCCGCGCGCGCGATCGCTGAAGGCAAAAGCTCGCCGGCCGCTATATCCAAGGCGTCGCTTATATCGACGAGTGTACTCGCGGCTACGCGATTGACGCCCTTCTCGTACTTTTGAACCTGCTGGAAGGTGACCCCGATCGCGGCGGCCAATTGTTCTTGCGACATTTTTCGTTCGCTACGGCGGGCGCGAATCCGCGCGCCCAATTCGATATCGACGCGGGTGGCTGTGCGCGGGCTGGTGGAGGCCGATTTGGCCATGCCGCTCTCTTTCCTGGTCATCGTCGATCTTTGTCATGCGCGCAGGCGTTGAGCAATCCAGGCGGGCCACAAAATGGGTCAGGCTGGCGGCGGTGAACAAGAGCGGCGCCAATCCCAGATCCAGCGCCCCCCGTTCTGCAACACAAGCGCGGCGCCGAAGCGGCGCATAAGGCCCACAAATCACAATTAGACGTCGTCCTGATTTTTCCGGATCGCACATTTTCTAATGGCGCACCGCACACTTTCAGGACCGATTGTCTTTAACCGTCCTGGGGCTGCTTGGATTTGCATGAAGGACGGCTAATGGCGCTCGCTGCGCTTACACATCGCACAAAGACGGGCGCGCCTTATCGGCGTCCGGCTGCGGTTGAAGGGCAAATCCAAGCCGCCCTCGCCGCACAGATGGATGCGGTTTGGCGATTGGAGGGCCGCGATTGGAGCCAATTGGGTCTGGAGGCCCTGGTCTATTTGGCGCGCCAAAGAGCGGTTGCGGGCGATCACGGCGCGTGCGGCCAATTCGTCGAGATGATCCTGGCGCGCTCCTATAAGATAATCGCGCGATGGTCGAAAGGCTTTTCACTCGCAGACGGCGAGGAAATTGAAGCCGCCGTGGTGACACGCCTTGTGGCGCTGCTCTTGGCCGCCGAACCCACCAGCACGGCGGAATTCCTCGAGATCAACGCCGCCCGCGTCATCAAGCAATTGACCCTTCGCGAAGTGTCCAAGCGCCGTGATCGGCCGCGACCGAAGGATTTCGCTCAGAGCCGGGAGGGCGGCGACGCCGCAAGCGACATCGCCGATCCCCATGCTCTTGTCCATGCGCACGAAGAGACAGCGCCCATCCAGTTGCGGCGCGTCTTGAAGGCAATCAAGGATCGCCGTCACCGGGAGGCGTTCATTCTGCACAAATTGCGCGGCTGGCCCGTGCAGAGTGAAAAGGCCGGACAGCCTAATCTCGTGGCGCGCTTCAACATGTCCAAGCGTCAGATTCACGCTTGGATCGCGATCGCGTCCTCACAAGTCAAACACGCGCTCGGAGAAGCATGATGCGATCAGAACGCGACGCCCGATTGGAAGAGCTTCTGCTAGAAGACATTTTGAGCGAAATCGTCATTCTCGACGATGAGCCAACGCCCGCGCGACTCTCTCAATTGTGCCAAGACCATCCCCGTTGGAGAAAGGAATTCTACGAATTTTTCGAAACATGGCGCGAGCAGATGGAGTTCGGCGGCGGCGATGCGCCCGAAGAAACGAGCGAAGAATTAGACAATCGCCGGCAAAGCGTGTGCGCGCGAGGCTTGGCCCAGGCTCTGGCGCTGCTCACCCAAAGACATTGCACGGATCAAGTCGGAGCCGACGGGCCGCTGCGCTTATCGGCAATTTTGCGAAACTTTGGTTTGGATGAAGCGCGCTTTGCGCGCGCTTGCGGACTGGATAGGGCGATCATGAGCAAGCTCGATCGAAGATGCATTCAGCCCGCCGAGGATATTCCGCTCCGATGCTTTGAGCTTATGAGCGAAATCGTGGTGCGAAATGTGGGCGCGGAGCAAAGCGGAGCGCACTCAAAAAAAGCGCTGATACAAATTCTTCAGGGCGCTGTTCGTGGTGCGCCGGTGGACATAGAGCGCGGCGTGCTTGCGTTTTTTAGGCGACGAAGTCCCACGCAGAGTTTTGCCCAAGCCATCGAGAGTTCCAGCCTGAGCGAGGATGAGAAACGCTTGTGGCTGGACGCGAACGTCGCTGACACGGTTTGAGCAGCGCACATCACCTCTCGTGCGACGCGCTCAGCGTTGAGGCGCGGGCGCTTCGGCGTTTGACGCGACTTGATTGGCCGCTTCCTCACAGCCTCGGCGCTAGGCGCTTATGACCGCTCGGCGCTTCAAGCCAGAGCGAGACGATGTCGTGGCTGGCGCCGCCATGTTCGATTCGGCGCGTCTTTGGATCGTTGACGAGAATTCCGGTGAGGATGACTTGGTTTATCATGGGGTAGCTCCTGCTGGCTCTAGGGCGCGCGGGAGATCGCCCGCGACGGCGCTCCCGCGCCCAGCCCAGCAGCGGCGGCGTGCAAGTTCAAAATGGTGGGGCCCGCGCCCGTAGGGTCGCAAAGCGACGCGCGCTCAGCGCGCGCGGGGAAACGATTTTGGACTTGTCGGGACGACGCGGGGCCGGGCGGATTGGCGACGGCGTGGGCGAGATGACGCGCGAGAGGAGTGAGCCGAACCTTAGCGCCCGCTGAAAACTAGGCAGCCTCACCTTAGAGACGCGAGCCGGCGATGATCCAGCATTTCGGGCGGGCGTCGGGCGACGCATCTTGTTCTGCGACGGAGGGTAGGCGGAAATCAGTGCGGGCTCATCAAGCGGATTGCTCGCGCGCTGCGTCAGGCTGTGCTGCATGCGGCGTGGCCCCAACGCGCGCCTAGCCGCTTAAGCGCCGAGCGCGCGAGCCCAATCGTTCCAATCGCCAAAGCCGTCGGGGGCCAAAGCGATTTCGCACGCAATCGCGCCCGCCACGCGTTGCAGCACGCGTGCTGCAACGGCTTTACCGGCAGCGTCTCTGTCAGCCGCGATAATCAATCGGTCGATGACTGGCGGGGGTTCAAACTGGGCCAAATTCTCTGCGCTGAGGAAGGCCCATGCGCCGGCGGCGAGCGCGCGGCGCGCCGACAATGCGGTCTCTAGACCTTCGGCGATCACCAGCGTGTGGCCAGGCGCGTCAATGCGCACATAATGGCCCATCAGGCGCCCGATGGTCCGGCGCGGCGTCGCGACCGGCGCCTTGCCGGCGCCATGCGCCGTCAGCAGCGTGACTTGCACGCCTTGCAGCGCCCCGTCCGCATCGACGAGCGCGCTCATAAGCGCTGGTCGTCGAAGACGATCATCAAGGCTTGTCATACGCGGGTGAAAGCGCAGCACGTCAGGGCCGGGCAATTCGCCCTCGATGGCGCGGGCGCGCAGATAGCGCTCGGCCACCGTGCCGGCGATGGGCTGCGATTCAGCCCAAAGCCGGGTCACGCGCGCCATGCGCTCTTCGTCACGCGGCTCAGAATGGACGCGCACAATCTGTTCGGATGAATCTTCATGCTGATCGCGGTCTTCTTCAAGAAGACCAAGGTCGGCGAGTTCAGCTCGCACGGCGCGCCAATCGTCACGCGGTGAGAAACAATGGATGAGCACGCGGCCATCTTCGGTCTCTAAGAGAGAGACAGAGCGATCCGCGGCCCCATGCCCAGGACCGCGGATCAGGGCTCGGCGTCCGCCGTCCATAAGCTGACCGCCCATGGCGTCGACGATGCGCTTAAGCCGCGACATGGATTTCCTCCGGCGCGGGGCTTTTGTCCACCAGCCAATCGAGGGCGTTCTGCGCTTGCGCTGCAGCAAACAAAAACGCGCGTTTGTCGTGCTCGAGCACTTTCATCCAGCTTTCAATATAGGCGGAATGATCTGCGATGTGACCGGGCGGCATGCCTAAATGCGCGCCCAGAATGGCTGCGCCGATTTCGGCGATCAATTCCTCGACGACGTAAGCTGCACGATCAAAGCGCTTGGAGAGATCGCGGCCGACACGGTGGGGAGCGGCGGTGGCGTGCACGCATTCATGGTTCAAGGTCGCAGCGTAGGCGTCCAAGGAATCGAAGGCGGCGATCGGCGGCATGGCGATCATGTCGCGGCTTGGGATGTAGCAGGCGATGTCGCGCGAGAGGGTGCGCTCGATGTCCAGACGCTGAAACCAGGCCTCATGCGCGCCGGCAGCCGAGGCGGCGTCGAAGATTGGTGCGGGATGAAAGTGCGAGGGCAGTCCCTCGATCTGGTTGGCGTTGAAGACAATGTAGGATTTGAGGAAGCGCGCCATTGTCTCGCCTGGCGCTGGGCCGCGCTGCCCTAGGCCGTATCGGGAATGGAGTTGTCCGTAGTGGATGGCTTTCGGAAATCCGACTTCCGCTTTGCGGCGGGCAAACGCTTAGGACCGTTATTGGGATTTTCCCGACGTCTGCGCCTCGTTTAATCTTCGCGCAAAAGGCTCTCGTAGTCCTGACCGCCGTAGAAAATGCCGAGAACGGTAACTACCTTCGGGAGCGCCGAATAGGCAATCGCGACGCGTCTGCGGAAGAAGGTCATTCTCAGACCTCGTCGGATATCGTCCCGTGCGGCGCCAGCGAGGGGCGTTGCGCCGAGCCTTTCGCAACGCTCAACGATTGCGCCGGTGTAGCTCTCGGCAATGGTTGGAGAAGCGTTGGCCGCGATATATTCGTAAAGCGCGATGATCTGCGCTTCCGCTTCAGGAGAGAAGACGACCTCTTTCGGCCGGCTCATGTTCGTTTGGAGTTGCGCTTGTGAACACGAGCCAGCGACGCCTTAACATCCGCGCTTGAGCGCGCGCGACTGGGATCTGCCTTCATCCGATCATACGTCGCTGCGACTTCGCCACGGAGCCAGTGTTCGATCGCTTTGTCGCGGGCTTGCAATGCTCGAAGACCGTCGCGAATGACCTCACTTTCGCTTGCGTATTCGCCAGTAGCGACCTTGTGAGCGACTTCCTTGGCCATCTCGTTGGGGAGGGTGACGCTTAGCTGCTTTGTGGATCGCATAATGTCCTCGCCAGTAGGATTTAATCCTACTAAGAAAAATGTCAAGTTCGGCCCGATTTCAGCGCTCACGTCCGCTTTGCGGCGCCGCATCGTGGAGGGCTGTTATTGGGATCACGCAGCTCGCGTGGCGCGCTAGCGGGGAGGCGAGGCCACTTTCCTTTCGCGTATGGATGCACTAAACAAACCGCATGACGCGCGCCATCCGGCCCCAGATCGCCAGCATTATTATCGTCCCTGCGGGACGGTGATAGCGCGCGTTATTTTCAACAGCGTTAGATTTACCCACCCGTGCCCAACCAGGCCCGCGGGATCAAATACGCGTGTCTGGCACTCTAGGAGAGCCACATGCGTCACGACACTACGCGCCTAACCCATGAACCCCAGGATCGCGGGGCGCGGCATCACATCATCGATGTGGAATGCGCACCGGACCTCGGCATTGTCGTACGGGTGCTAAATTTGCTCGCGACCGCTCGGGCAAAGGTGACATCGATTGCTTCAGAGGTGGTAGGCGAGCGCATGCGTTTACGCGTCAATGCCCGCGGCATGAATGCGCGCCAGGGCGAAACGCTCAGGTGGCGACTAGAGGTTATGCCGGGCGTGTCGCAGGTCCGCCTAGTGAGCGGTAAGTAGATCAGCGCCGCATCATTCCCAACCACACATGTAGCACCGTGGATCTTCAGGACACTTGTAGTGAAGGTCTGTTGTTGAGAACCATCTCGCTTACTTCTGTTTCTGGGATCCCGCGGTCGACCGACAGTCGCGCCAAGTGGTCATGAGAGGACTGCGGAGCCCATCACTATCTAGCCCAGTTTCGAAGTTCAAATCGAAAGCTCGACGTCCCCCTCAACCACTTCTTGCTGTAACTGCGGCCGCTCACCCCGCGCCCAGTGCGCGACGCGGTGCACGACGCGGTAGCGTAGCGGGCCGCCGTCTACTGTTTCGGCGCGTTCAAACGGCGTCGGAATGCAGACGAACTCAGTCTCCAACGCATCCAGCGAAGCGCGCACGGTGGCGTAACCATATCCGCCATAATCGGCGAATTTGAGGTTCGGCGAGACATCCGGATTTCGCACGGCGCGGGCAGCGGCGACATCGCCAGTCTCCTGAAGCATGAGCGAAGAGCGCACACCGTGTAGGATCGTCATGTTGGTCGCGCACTGCGTTGCGCCATCGGGCATGTCACGGATGTAGAGCGCGCGGTAGGGATGATCTCGGCGCATACCGTTGGCGACCACTTCGGCGTGACCTTGGGCCGTGATCGATCCGGTGATGAATTCCACGCCGACGGGGTCGAAGGGGCGTGGCGGCAATGTCTTGCAAGGATAGCCTGCCCAAAACGAATGCTTGTCGCCGGCGACGATTGCAAAGCCGGTGACGCCTTCTTGGCGGACCATGTCGAAAATCTCGCCATGCTCGACAGCGTAACCTGCGTTGAAAACGGCGTAATCATCGTCGGGCCAACGCTCATTGAGCGGCGCAGGCAAATTCTGCGGATCGGCGCGCAAAGTGAGCGTGCCCAAGGAATGACCCCATATCTTCCACGGTGCGGATGAGGCGCGCAGGCGATCCTTGAACCAGGCGATTTGATCAAGCCCTAAATAGCCGTCCGGCGTGGCGCTGACACACTCGTTTGGAATTTCCTCGGCCCCGAAGCGGATGGTCGCAGGGGGCGCGCCGTTATTGTACTCGCGGCCCTGGTCAATGATGTCGAGCGCCGTTTCTGGCAGCATGTTGGGCGGCATGCTCATTTCGAACCAAGTGTTTTGCGGGTTTGGTCCCGCCTTGTAGGAGCGGTTGTCGGTGAGGATCAGTTCAGCGTTCCGGCCATAGCGAAATGCGCGGTGAATTCGCAGTGCGTGGATGGCTACGAGATTGTTAGGCTCGCGACTGAGGCCGCGCCCGTCAAAATCTGACAATGGCGTGTCCGTCACGGCGGGCGCCTCGAACGCATCGCCCGCGCTTGGTTTGACGACGCGCGCGGGCTGGTATTCGTACCAGGCTTGGCTGGCCGCGACCTTCAGATTTTGCGCCGGCTCTGGCGGATCGTTGAAGATTTGCGACTGGCTTTGGAAGCCATTCCACGAGAATTCATGATTGTCCCACACCGGCACGAACGGCCAACGTGCGCGCGCATCCTGTAAGTCGGGATCTGTGAGATAGGCGCGATAGATGGTTCGATAATCGCCAAGATCGGTCGGGAAGTGAAAGTTGCGCACCTTCTTGCCGTTCGGATATCGGAAAAGCTCGCGAAGGCGACGGCCGCGATCTCGTCCATCTGGTGCATCTTCTGGATATTTTACAATTTCATAGACAAAGTCGCCCAAGTGCAGCACAAAACCGAGTTGCTCAGCGCGCGGACGGCGCACGTCTTCGTAGATCATCCGCCGATAAGCGTTGAGCGCGCCGATGGTCGGGTCCTGGCAACTCACGAACGCAAAGCGCACTGGGCGATCGTCATTCTCCGCTGGCGCGGTGAGCGTGCGGCCGACGCGGCTCATATTTCCCGCCTCGTCGACGAAGCGATACCAATATTCGCGCGCGGGCCGCAGGCCTGCGGCTAGGAAGCGGCAGGTCCAGTCGGTGGCCGCACTCACCTCTACATCGCCACGCGCTACGACTCGGGAGAACGCCTCATCGCTGGCAATCTCGACGACAAGGCGATGCGCGCTCACGCCTTCGTCCGGCTCACGGCGCGTCCACAAGATGACGCTATCGGGCGCCGGGTCGCCTGAAGCCACGCCTTGAGGGTAGAGGGCCCGCCGTTCGACGCGGGGCCCCGACGGGGCGTGCGCGCAGCTTTGGCCGAAAGCAAGCGCAGCGCCCAGAGCGGCCGCCTGCTTCATTAGCGTTCGGCGTGTCGATGCTGCGCCCATTGATCTCTCTCCACATGATCGCGTCTTGTAGGACCTCCCCTCGCGCGCTGAGGAGCAATCGAAGATCGACAGAGCGGAGGGGATAGGCGACCGGTTTCGCCGATCAGCAGACGGCTGGCGTCCGGTTTACGGCGTTCAAGCCGGAAGGGCCCTTATTGGGATTTCGCTCCCCTTCATCACCTGAAGTCGCTGAGGGCAAGCGCGCGCCAGCGATCAAAGCCCGAAGGGTGGAGACGCACGCAGGCGTGCGGCTCCATCGCGGCACGCGACGCAAGCGCGCTCGGCGAGGGCCGAGGCGCCCAAATTCTAGCTACCGCAAATAGCATGAAGGCCAGCAATGTTCGCAGAGGACCCAAGCGATGCGAGGCGCTTCAGTGGGGCGTGCCAGCACCCGCTAAATAGCGAGCGTCTATTCATCAGGCGCTGTCGTCTCAAAGGGGAGCCTTCGGATTCACCGGGGCGCGCTTCATCGGGCGGAAGGCAGACTGCCGAGAGCGCAGCGCCCATTAGCGCGCTTTGATCAGAGCCGTGGCGAAGCCGAGTGTGGCGGCGATGCTGGTGGCTGCGCCGCAATAGGCGAGGCCGTAGCGCAGTGCGTCCGGGCCGCCGATTGCGTCTCCGATCAGTGTCACCATGGTTGGCGCGGCGCCAAAGCCGATGATCGCGCCGACGACGATGAAGGCGCCGAGGCATACGCCGCGGATTTCGTTGGGGACGAGCACGGCGATGGCGGCGGCGGTGACGAGGCCGGTGATCGCACCGCACGTCAGCAGCAAGAGTAGCAGCCAGGCAAAACCTGCTGCATCCGACATCAAGGGAAAGAATGCGCCTGGGATGGACAGTGCGGCGGCGATAACTGCGCCGATCAAGATACCGCCCTTGATTTTGCTCTTGTGCCCGAAGTCGGCGGCAAAGCCGCCAACGAGCGCGCCGATCACGCCTGAACCCAGGATGACGAGGCCCATCCAGCCGCCAAATTGCTCGGGCGTGAGATTGTAATGACGTTCCAGCACGGGTGCTGCCCAAATGCTTGCGGCAGCGTCAGCCATCACCACTGTGACTTGACCAAGAAAGAGCGGTGCAAGCAGGCCGCGCCTTTCCCACAATTCGCGCAAGGCCACGGAGAGCGCGGGGTTGGATTCGCTGATTTCCCGCCGTGTGGGTTCACGCAGTGTCAGCAACAGCAGCGAGAGGACGAGGCTGACGCCAGCAAAAACCAGGAGCACATTGCGCCAAGGCGAAAGGCCTTCGATGAGCGGGGCTGCGTTTGCGTAATAGCCGAGAAGCGCTCCGCCGAAGGCGAAGGCGGCGGCGGCGCCCACCATGTTGCCGAGCGAAAGCAGCATCAGCGAACGGCCGCGTGTCGACGGCGAACTCAGGTCAGCCGCCAGTGAGATTGCAACCGTGAGCGAAGAGAAGGCGCCAATGCCGGCGAGCATGCGCGCCGCGAAAATCTGCCAGAACTCCGTGGCGAAAACGCTAAGCGCAGTGCCGATCGTCCAGAGCATGGCGAGGCTGAAGAGGAGATTGGCGCGATTGCCGCGGTCGGTCATGCGGCCGACAGGGATGGCGAGAAGGCCGATCGGGATGGAAATCGCGAGCCCCTGCAGCAGGCTCATCTGAAAATCGTTGAGGTGCAGGTCGGTGGCGGCGACCTCTTGCACGGGGCTGAACACAGTGCGCATCGCCGAGGCGCTGGCGATGGTGGTTGCGAGCAGAAGCAGCGACGTCAGCACGCGGGTCCGTTTGGCGGGGGCGGTTACGCCGCCATCGGCGACGACGACGTCAATCTGCGCCATTGTTGGCCTCGGCTTTCAAGAGATCGCCGATGGCGTCGTCGAAGTGTAGCGCCATAGCGACCGCCGCGGCGTCCGGATCCCGCTTCAGTATCGCGGCCGCGACGGCGCGGTGGCGATCAATCATCACTTGCCTGCGGCTCTTGGCGATGCGCGTGCTCCACGCCGTCGGCACCGCCACTTCCATCAAGGGTGCAAACGAAGCAACGATCTGGATGAAGAGGGCGTTGTGGCTCGCTTCGGCGATGGTGTTGTGAAACGCGATATCGTGGGCCGTGCGTTTGGCGAGATCGTCTTTGTCAGTGGCCATCGCTTCAGCGAGCGCAACGATGCGTGCGGCTTGGGCGTCCGTGCGTGCTGTCGCGGCGAGGGCGGCGGTGCGCTGTTCAATGGTGCGGCGCACGTCCCATACATCCGGCACCGTGATTTGCGCGGTGGAGACAGCGTGTTGCAATGAGGTGGCGATCACGGACCCATCGAGTGCGCCAACACGAGGCTTTCGACCATTGCCCACATTGATGACCCTGAGCGCTGCGAGCGCGCCGAACGCTTCGCGCATCACCGCGCGGCTGACATCGAGCACTTCCGCGAAATGGCCTTCGCCAGGCAGCGTGTCGCCAACACGCAAACGATGGTCGCGGATGTAGTCAGTGACCGCGTTCATCGCGGATTGAACGAGCGAGTTGCCTTCGCTTGCACGCAAGGATGTGGTGGGGATCGACATCGGTGCTCCTTACGCCGCGGCTGCGCACGCGCGTAAATCAGAGGGCGAGACGCCGAAGCGGCGCCCAAATGCGCGCGCAAAGCTCGCATTGTTGAGATAGCCGTTTTCGTAGCCAATGGACGACACCGGCAGGTTCGTCGTGAGCAACATGCGCTTGGCTCGGCTGAGGCGCTGTTCGGCGATCGCTTCGGCGATACTGCACTTGAACATATCGCGGAAGCCGCGCGTGAGTTTTGCGCGGTTGAGTCCGCAAGCGCGTGCGATGGTGTCGAGCGTGAGCTTCTCGTTCCAGCGCTCATCAATGATGCGGCGCGCGGCGACGACACGACGTGTGTCTTCAAGTGAGAGCGCCCCTTCACCGGTGAGCGGCAACAATTCGTCGCCCGCAAGCAATTGGATGGTTTCGCACAGCAGTTCGATGCTCTTGCCGAGGCGATAGATTGTCAGCGTTTCCCCGCTCAGTTCGGCTTCGCGAATGGAGCGCACAATTGCGCGCAAGGCGGAGGGGAGGTGAAACTCAACACCTGTCGGCATGACGCCGCCGACGCGAAGGAAAGCGGCGCGTTCAATCACCAATGTCAGTCGTGTCTCGTTAGATAGCGAAGCAAGACTCGGTGACAGATCGAATGCGATCGAAGGCGCATCGCTGTCCGCGTCGAAGGCAAGCGCGATGTAATTGGGCGGCATCGGCACGCCACCGAGCGGACCAGCACCCAGAAGCAGCGTCATCTCCGCTGAGACTTCGACGAATTCGCGCATGTTCCTCACCCAGTTATTCTGGTTGTTGAGGACAGTCTGCACCTTTCAGATAGGTATGGCAAGAACCTATCTGATAGGTTTTTTGGCCTCGTGGTGCAGTGCGCTTTTCAGAGCTTCGAGGCTGTCGCGGCGGGCGCGGGCGGAGATCGGCGCGTCGCCGCCGAAAATATCGAAGCCGTGGAATCCGCCTGGATAAACATGGAGTTCGACCGGCGTGCCGGCGCGCAACAGGCGGGTCGCATAGGCGATGTCCTCGTCGATAAAGAGATCCAGGGTCGGGCAGGCGATGAAGGCTGGCGGCAAGCCGGATAGGTCCGGCGCCCGCGCTGGAGCGGCGTAGGGCGAAACGCCAGCCTGGCCGGGCTCGTGACCGAGGAGTGCGGTCCAGCCAAAGCGATTGTTGTGCGCCGTCCAGATGAATTCCCCGGCGACGGGGTTTGGCTCGGCGACACAAGTGCGGTCGTCGAGCATCGGATAGATCAAATGTTGGAAGGCGAGCTGGTGTTCGCCGCGATCGCGGGCGAGCAGCGCGAGTGCTGCGGCCAAGCCGCCGCCTGCGCTTTCGCCCATCACGCCGATACGATTGCGATCAATGCCGAGCGCGTCAGCGTTTGCGAAGGTCCAGGCGAGCCCAGCATAGCAATCTTCGATGCCAGCGGGGTAGGGATTCTCCGGCGCCAGTCGATAGTCGACACTCACGATGACGCAATTGAGGTCGTAGGCCGCCGGACGATGCAGCGGTTCAAGCTGCCCCGCCGCGCCGCCGACATAACCGCCGCCGTGGATGTGATAGATGCACGGCAAGGCGCCTGGCGCATTGCGCGGCTGATAGATGGTGAGCGTGATATCCGGCGCGCCGGCGGGGCCGGGAACGCTGCGAATTGTTTGCGCGACTGCGTCGGTGATTTCCGCAGGCGCAACGATTGGTAGTTTCGCGAAGCGTTCCGCTTCACGCATCGGCGCCAGAAGTTCGCTGGTCAGCGCAATCGTCGGGAAAACATCCAGCACCGGAAGCAGTGCGGGATCGACGAGCTTGCGCGTGTCCATGAAGTTACTCCGCGAAGATTTTGCCCGGGTTGAACAGGTTTTTCGGGTCGAGCGCCCTTTTGATCGTGCGCATCATGTCGACGCCATCTTCGCCGAGCTCGCGCACGAGCCAATCCTGCTTGCCGAGTCCAATGCCATGTTCGCCAGTGCAGGTGCCGTCCATATCGAGCGCCCGTTGCACGAGGCGCTCGTTGAGCGCTTCCGCTTCTCGGTGCTCGGCTGGATTGTTCGGGTCAATCACGAAGATGACGTGGAAATTGCCGTCGCCCACGTGACCGAGGATCGGCGCGGGGAACGAGGCTTTCTCCAAATCCTTCTTGGTCTCGTTGATGCATTCGGCCAGCCGCCCGATCGGCACGCACACGTCCGTCGGCCAACCGATCGCGCCTTTGCGCATAGCGGTGGCGGCGTAGAAGGCTTGGTGGCGCGCCTTCCAGAGCTTGGCGCGTTCTTCGGCCAAGTTGGACCAATGGAATTCACCGCCGCCATTTTCGCGCGCTAGATCGCCGATCGTGGCGATCTGTTCTTTGACCGCATGCTCGCTGCCGTGAAATTCAAAGAAGAGCGTTGTCAGTTCTGGATAATCAAGCTTCGCGTGTTGGTTCACTGCGCGCATCTGCACGTCATCTAGGATTTCGACGCGCGCCAAGGGAATGCCGAGCTGGATCGCCTGGACAACGGTATCGACGGCGCCGGCCAATGTACTGAAGCCGCAGACCGCAGAGGAGATCTGTTCTGGAATACCGTGCAGTCGAAGCGTCACCTCGGTGATGATGCCGAGCGTGCCTTCCGAGCCGATCATCAAGCGCGTTAGATCGTAACCCGCCGCGCTTTTGCGTGCGCGCCGCGCGGTGCGGATATCGCGGCCATCCGGCGTGACGACACGGAGGGAGAGAACCGCTTCGCGCATGGTGCCGTAGCGCACGGCGTTGGTGCCTGAAGCGCGCGTGGAGGCCATGCCGCCGATAGTGGCGTTGGCGCCTGGATCGATTGGGAAGAAGAGCCCCTTGTCGCGGAGGGCGATGTTGAGCTCTTCGCGCCGGACGCCGGCTTGCACGGTGCAATCGAAGTCGTCCGGATTGACCTCGAGGATTTTGTTCATCTCCGAGAGATCGACACAGATGCCGCCGCGCACGGGGGTGGTGTTGCCCTCGACGGAGGTTCCGGCGCCATACGCAACGATCGGTACGTTGGCTGCCGTGCAAGCTTTCACAGCGGCGACGACCTCTTCAGTGGAATGCGCGAATACGACCGCATCAGGCAAGGCGGTGGCGAAGTGTGTTTCGCTGCCGCCGTGCTGGGCGCGCATGGCTTCGCCGAGGTGGAGCCGGCTTCCGAAGATTCCGCGCAATACCTCGACGAAGGCCGGCGCGAGCGGAGCGCGCGCGCTGAGTGCAGGCGCGCCCATCGCTCTAGAACCGCGCGCTGACGCGGACGCCGATGCGGCGGCCTTCGCCCATGATGCCGAGATCGCGCGTGATCGGGTTCATGGGGCCCGCTGGGCCGAAGATGGCGCCCAGCAGCGAGTCATCGAGATAGGACTCGTAATATTCGGAGTCGGTGAGGTTCGTGCCCCACAGCGCAATTTCCCAATTATCGCGTTGGTAGGCCAGGTTGGCGTTCACAAGATAATAGCCTTCGAGCTGCGGCTGGAAGGTGGGATCGAGACTCGAGCCAGCCCGATCGCCCTTATAGCTGATCGTCGTGTTGAAGATGACGTCCGCATCGGCGCCGACGCCCCAGGTGAAGGTGGGCGTGACAAAGAAATTCCAATCCGGCTGGAAGAGGATGCGGTCCGACGCAAGGCCGCCTGGGAAGACAGCTTCGAACTCGCTGTCATCGGTGATGCGCGCGTGATTGTAGGTGACGCCGCTTTGGAGGCTGAACCACTCGCTCGGCGACCATGCCGCTTCGATTTCAGCGCCATAGCTCACGACATCGCCAGTATTGAGGTTGACGGCAACAGGCCCCGGCGCCGGCGTCAGCGAGTTCTGGCCGATATAGTGCTGGTAGTCGTTGTAATAGAGCGCCGCGTTGATGGTCCATTCGCGGTTGTCGCTGGTCCACTTGTTGCCGAGCTCGTAGGTCCAGACCGAGTCGCCTTGATAGAATTGAAGCGGCGCGGCTGGCGCGTTGGCGCCGCCGCCGCGGAAGCCGCGCGCAATCGAAATGTACGACATGTGATTGTCGCTCCAGCGCTGCGTCAGGGCCATGCGCGGCTGCCACTCCTCGGCCGAATAGCTGCCTGCCGTGCCCGTCGCGGTGACTTCCTGTTGATCGTAGCGGATTCCCGCGGAGAGCTCGAGCGTAGCCGTGAGATCGTAGAAGATGTTGGCGAAGAAGGCCTGCGAGTTCTGCTCGATCGTCTGCGACTGCGAGGCGGTCAGCACGAACGGCACGATGAGCTGGGTGTTGGCGTTCGTCGTTTGTGAGTCGTTGGCGAAGAAGCCGATCAAAGTGCTCATTCGATCGCCCCATTCGGTGTCGAAGCGCAGTTCGCCAGTGTAAGTCTCTTGCGAGTTGTTGCCCTGCAGAGTGCGGGCGAAATCGACATTGGTGAAGTCGGCGTCGCCGACCGCTTCACCAGACTTGTCGTCGTAAGCGGCGATGGCGGTCATCGTCGTATGGCTGGTGATGTCGAACTCGCCGCGCAGATTGACGCCCCAGTATTCGAATGTGGCGACGCTATCGACGTTGAGGGCTGTATCCTGCACATAGTCGGTCGGTCCGCCGGGGGAGGAATAGGCGGTCTGCGAGCCGGTGACGCTGTTGAAGTAGGTATTGACCGTCAACTCGGCGCCGGACGAGATGTCCCAGGCCAGCGTGCCGTTGATGGATTCATTCTCTACCGGGCGTGCATCGTTGCCGGTGATGGTGTTGGTCGAGAAGCCATCATGTGTGTGATAGCTCGCGGCGAGACGCCCGCGCAGGACGCCTTCGACAAGCGGGCCGCTGACGCTCCCGGCGAAGGTTTGATAATTGTCCGGGTCTGCGAGCGAGGCCGAGACGCGGCCAGTGAATTCATCCGTCGGCGCGCGAGTGATAACGCTGATGGCGCCGCCCAATGTGTTGTTGCCGAACAGCGTGCCTTGCGGCCCGCGCAGCACTTCGATGCGTGCGACATCGACGACGGGATTGTTCAGATAGGACGAGTTCGGCTGGTAGATGCCGTCCACGAAAATGCCGACGCCCGGCTGAACCGTATCGATGAGGGTCGTGCCAACCCCGCGGATCGACATGAAAGCGCGGCCAACGGCGTCCGTCGAGATGTTGAGGCCTGGCGACAGCGCTGCGACCTCGCGCACTGTGTTGATCTGTTCGCGCTCTAGCGTATCGGCGGTAAGCGCGGTGACGGCGACTGGCACGTCCTGCAGGCGCTCTTCGCGCTTACGGGCGGTGACCACGACTTCCTCGTCATTCGCCGCGCTCGCGCCTGCCTCCTGAGCAACCGCCATGGTGGGCGTCACGAACGCCAGAGCCGCGCCGGCGAGTAATTGATGAATGCGCCGCATGTTTATTCCTCCCCAAGCGCGGGACTAATGTCTTCGAGTCCGCGTCGTTAGGACGAAATCTACGCTCCTGTGCGACCTATCTGAAAGGTCTGGTAGCCAGCAATGCTGTGCCAGGCGGCTCCGAGGCTTGGCCGAGCCGCTCGCCAACCTACCAGCAGGAATAGCCGCCGTCCGCCAAGACGATGCTGCCGGTCATCAGACTGGCTGCGTCCGAAGCAAGAAAAAGGATCACCGACGCGACCTCTTCGGGCTCGCCCAGCCGTCCCATCGGCGTGCCGTCGATCCAACGGCGATACATCTCGCTTGTCTTGTCGGCGAATTCGTTGAGTGGGGTGCGAATGTAGGTTGGCGCCACGGCGTTCACGCGTACGCCCCGTGGCGCCCATTCAGCGGCGAGCGACTTTGTGAGCTGGTGCACGGCGGCTTTTGAGGCGTTGTAATAGCTCTGCGGCTGCGGCCGGTTGACGATGAAGCCCGACATCGAACCGACGTTCACGATCGCACCTTGACCGCGCGCGAGCATATGCTTGCCGAAGGCGCGCGCACACCAGAAGGCGCCGTTCAGGTTGACGTCGAGCACATTAAGCCAGTGCTCGTCAGCGACGTCTTCGGCGCGCGTCTCGCTCCGGGCGATGCCGGCATTGTTGACCAGGATGTCGATGTGCGCCTCACGCACAACGATCTCGTCGGCCACTTCGGCGACGCGCTTGGAATCGGTGACATCCATCACGATTCCGTCGATGTGATAGCCCAGCTTGCTGAGAGCGCCACGCGCCTTATCGATCGAGGCGGCGTCTCGATCGGCGATGATCACACGCGCGCCGGCCTCGGCGAGCGCTTCAGCGGTTGAGAGTCCGATGCCGCTTGCGCCGCCCGTCACGACAGCGACGCGGTCCGTCAGCTTGAACTTTTCGAGATACATCACGTCCTCAGGGTAGGAAGCGTTCAGCGACCAGCGGCGCTTCAGGCGCGGCTTTATCGGTTGCGGGGTCGTAAACGATGCGCGTTGAAGCCTCGTAGGGGGGCCACGGCAACGCGCCGCTCTTGGCGAAATCGACCCAGATCTTATTCATGCGATTCGCAAGCTCTTGCGGCGGATTGGCGCCCGCGAGGCCCTTGTCGCCGTCTACGGTCGAAAGCGTGTTGAATACAAACGGCAGCTCGATCGCGTGGCAGGCGCCGAGCGCTCCGTTGTACGCCGTCGATCGCCAAGAGAAGTCGTACACATGCGTGCGGCCCTTGTGCGCGGCGGCGAAACGGCGCGCGGGCAGGCGAAACACGAGATCCGTGAGCGCTTCGGTGAACGCATCGCCCGGTCGCTTGGTGCGATCGTCGATGCCGTAGGCCTTGAGAATCTCCGTTGCCCTTGGCTCCGCGCGCTTGGTGATAAAGTTCGCGAGGAATTTGCCGATCTTTTTGCGCACCCCGCTCGGCACGAAGTAGAGGTTCATTTCCTCTGCATTGGTGCCGACGATTAGTTCGATGTCGGCGCCGATTCCATTGCGCAGCGCAGTGATGGGGTGTTCGGGCAGAACGTCGTCGCCGTAGACGGGCAGAAAGCGGCTCAGGCCGAAAGCGGGTTCGCGCTTGTCCGGATTGCGTAGATCGATGTTTGCCGTTGGCAGTGAAACCTTGCGCTGCGCTTGCAGGCACTCGGCGACGGACCGGCTACGGAAGCCCTCAATCGTTGGCGTCACGCGCAGCAGCTTCGCGAGCTTGTTCACCAGCCGCTCTGCAACCGGGATCGGCCGCACCATGTCGCCGTGGCCGCTTTGTACGATAGCGCGCTGGAAGAGGCCCTTAGTCAGCGGCGAAGCAACCAAATTGGCGACCGACATGGCGCCCGCGGATTCGCCGAATGCCGTGACGTTGCGCGGATCGCCGCCGAAGACGGCGATGTTGTCCTGCACCCAGCGGAGCGCGGCGATTTGATCGCGGAGGCCAAGGTTTGTTGGCGCGCCGGGAATTGGCAGGAACCCCTCGACGCCCAGGCGATAATTAATGGAGACGTATACAATTCCGGCGCGCGCGAACGCCGTGCCGTCATACACGTCCGCCGCGCCGGCGCCGCCAGTGAACGCGCCGCCGTGAATGAACACCATCACCGGCGCGCCGCTTGGGTTGGCGGGCGTCCAGATGTTGAGCACGAGGAAGTCGTCGCCTTGAGCCTGATCGCCGCCGATCAAGGGCTGAATATCGAGGCCCGGAAGGGCCTTTTCCATTTCTGCCGGCGTCGGAACCGGTTGTGGCGCGATGAAGCCGCGCGTGGTCGCATCGCGCACGCCATCCCATGGCGCTACCCGTGCGGGAGGTGCAAAACGCAAAGCGCCGACAGGTGGGGCCGCGTAGGAGACGCCCAGAAAGCGGCGCACGTCGCCGAGCAGCAAACCTTGCAGCGCGCCAGTTGGCGTCTGAACGGTCACCGGATCGGCGGTCGGGATGGAACGCAGAGATTCTGGCATAAACGCTACCCTAAAGCGAATGCGGAGCGTTTGAACGCCTGATATTGTGCGGATCGGCACGGGTTCGATGCCGCGCTATCGCGACCCCGTTGCGGTGACGTCAGCCCGAGCTCCGCGCCGCGCCGCATTCGGCGATTTCCGTTATGAAGCGGGGATCAACCAGAGTCGGCTTTTGGGATGGAGCGCCGCGTGAGGGCGCGCCGCCCAGCATCGAGCCTTTGGCTATGGCTGCGCGAAACCTTGGTGAAGGGCTCCGCCCTCAACGAGGGCCGAGATCGCGATGGCCTCGTGACCGGGTACGAGGACTAAACCTGGATTGTCGGCCTGCAGAACCCGTAGCGTTTCGACTTGCGCGAGAACCGCGGCGCGATCGTCATGTGAGATCCAATTGGTGACCAAACGTGAGCGGATGTGACCCGTGGTGACGTTAGCTTCCATCGAGGCGGTGTCGCCCATGAAGATGTATTCGCGGCCGGTGCTGAGACGGACATAGACCATTTATGAACCGGGTGTGTGCCCAGGCGCTTTGATGAGAACAACGCCAGGGGCAATGGCGCGGTAGCCCGCGTATCGGACGAGGCTCAAATGCTGAAGCGCATCGGGTGACCAAGGCGGCGTTGCATCCTCGGGCGACGCCACCTGTTCGGGCGTCAAGAGCGCGCGCGTGGCAATCGACGGATCCGTGCGCGCCAGTGAAATGAGACCACCAAGATGATCCGAATGTTCATGGGTGACGACGATGAAGCGTGCCGAACGCATGGCTTGCGTGATGCGAGAAAAGGCGTCGTCGTCGAATGAGTCCGCCTGTGTCGCGGTAGCGCGATCGTATGTCGTATCGATAATTCCGGCATCCGAGTTCGCCCAAACTAGGCGATAGCTTGTTCGCACAAGATCGACCCCTGTCCAACTTGCGCCAGTGACCATGGCGATCTCAGGCGCACTTTGGTGGCTAACAATCTCAACCTCAATGCGCTCGGGCGACGGGCCCTCCACACGTCCGGCTTCAGCACGGATGCCGGCAAGGTCGATTGCGTACGTCTGCTCGGTCGAACCGTTGTCGTAAAACAAATGCCAGATCCCGCCGACCGCTAATGCAGCGAGAAGCGCAAGGGCGCCGAGAGCGGCGAAGAGTATGGGGCGTCGCATTTGAGATTGAGGCTACAGGGTTATAGCTGGGGTGTCGCGTTGGTTGTATTGACTGAGTGCGCGATGGCTCAATGGCTTCAATCGGCGATCAACCATCTGCCGGGGTCCGCTGTGGGGCACGAACGCGGGAAGGGCCTAATGCAGCATCTAGTATCTCACACTATCCCCTCTCGGTCGAAGCATGCGGATGGTTACGAATGAGAGTTCTTCTTGCCAGCGCGTTGCTTGCTTTGGCGGCATGCACCCAAGAGCCGCCCTCGCGAACCGAGTCGACCGGTCTCGTCGGGCCGATCGAGTGCAGGTCCGTGAATCGGGAGTTGGAGCCTACTGGCTTCTCGATCGAGAATGTCACGTTGGTTGGCGCCGACGAACCAAAACGTGTTTTCATCTTCACGCACCTTGATCGGGAACACGCCGTTTCTGCACGCGCTAAGCGACTAACCGCAATCGGGAGAGTAGGCCGGTCGTCGATCGCGTTCTTGACCTTTGGCGTGCGACGCTAGAAATGGCGCAAGCTGAAGCTGGGCGCTTGTCGACAATGTTCGATTTCAATGTTTTGAACGTCACATTGTTGGTGAGCGCCGGCCAAGGCGTTGTGCTTGCATGCATGTTGGCGCTCTCGCCACACAATACGACGGCAAACCGTTGCCTCGCTGCGCTGATCCTTTCTGTGGCGCTCTATATGACGCCGTTCATCATCGGCTATGGCGGTCTCTATGATCGATTGCCTTGGCTCAGTTTTGCGCCTTTCGATGTGACGCTGATCTTTGGGCCATTGTTCTATTGGCACACGCTTGCCCTGACCGGCGGGCGACTGGGCGAAAACCGGCTTTGGCACTTTGCGCCTTTTTCTGCGCAGTTTCTCTCGCAGGCGATCATTTTTCCATGGCCGCTCTCGTTCAAGAATTGGTGGAACACGATCGCACATGAGCCTTTGGTCGATCCATTCTTCACAGTTGCGGCCTTTGTCTCGTTGGGCGCCTATGGTTGGCTGAGCTGGCGTCGCTATCGGGCCTACAAGGAATGGCTTCGAAACAACCGGGCCGACGGCGAGCGCTTCGACCCTACTTGGATCCGAAATGCGCTCTACGCGGTGGCGCTTGTCGCGATGGTCTGGGCGGGGTTCGCGATCGCCAACGCGCTCGATCCCGCGCGCGACTATTTCGACCAGTTTTGGCTGTATGTAGGGTTTGGGCTGCTGGCGATCTATCTCGGTGTTGAGGGTTGGCGAAACGCCGGTCAAGTCTATCCGTCCATGACCCATGCTTCGCCGCCGGATGCTGCAACATCAGATGCGCCAGCGCGGAATGCTGATCGAAATTGGGCCGAGCAGGGCGCGGCCTGGGCCGATGAGATCGAGCGCCTTGAGCTTTGGCGCGACCCCGACGTGTCGCTTGCTTCTATGGCCCGCGCCGTGGGCGCCAACACAGCCTATGTGTCGAAGGCGTTGAATGAGGGCTTGGGGGTTTCATTCCATGACTTTGTCAACCGCCGCCGGGTCGACGCGCTGAAACGGCTGCTTGCCGATCAGGCCGAAACACGAGATTTGATGAGCCTCGCCTTTGAGGTGGGGTTCAGGTCGAAAGCAAGCTTCAACCGCGTTTTTTCCGACATTGCCGGGATGACGCCGAGCGCATTTCGCCAGGCCGCGCGTCTCAAACAGTAAAAAGAGGCGGCTTTCGTAGGTTGAGACGTCTCACTCTGCAAATATTGGAGTGGCTATCGCCTATTGAGGCGCTTCCGGACACGCTTTCCGACATCGCTCTTCTCATCGCCGCATCGGGTGGCCAGGAGAAAAGCAAAATGCGGTCATTGCTTGTGTCTGTTGCGCTCGCGTCGGGGGCGTTGATAGGGGGCGCGTTCGGTCTTGCGCCGCCCGTTCATGCGCAGGAAGGCGCTGTCGTCGCCGCCGCACCAGTGGGTATGCTCACAGCTGAAGCAGCGCGGGCCGACGTTGCCCTCATGCGCCGGGCCTTGGAGACGATCCACCCGGGTCTTTACCGGTACACGTCCCGGCAGGCGATGGACAGGGCGTTTTCGGACCTTGAGCGCTCGCTCGACGAACCGATTACCGACGCTGAACTCTACCGGCGCGTCTCGCTTACACTGGCGCTGGTGCGCTGCACCCACACCAAGGCCGAGCAAACAGACGCGATGGAGACGTGGCGCACCGACAATCCAACCCACTTACCGTTGCGTTTTCGCATCGTCGAAGGCCGTATGCTGGTCGTGTCGTCCGACCCCAATCAGGCCGCCTTGGCGCGGGGGACGGAGGTGCTTTCCATCAATGGACGCCGTGTCAGCCATTTAGTCGAGACGCTCGGCGCTTATGTACCAATTGACGGCGCAACGACGTGGTCTCGCGCCAGCTATCTGGCCGATGACGGCGATCTGATGGGAGCGGATTTCGATCACTTCTATCCTTATGTTTTCGGCTTTGCCTCTGAGTTCAGGTTGACCGTTCGAGACCGAGCGGGTGCTCCGCGCCGCACGGTGCGCCTTGCGCCCATCAGCTTTCGCAACTGGGTTCGCTTGGATAATGACGGCGTCGGCTTTCGCGAGAATTTTTCGGAGGCCACCGAATGGCGTATGCTGGACGATGGCGTTGGCTATCTTTCGGTGCGTACCTTCGTCAATTATCGAAATCCGACGGATGCGGCCGCGCTGTTCGAACGCGCGCTGCGCGAACTCCAGGCCGTGGGCGCAAGCAGTCTAATCGTTGATCTGCGCGAAAATGGCGGCGGGTCAAACGACGCCTCTCTAGCTTTGCTCGATGCCTTGGCGCGCGAGCCATACACTTACCAGCGTGCGGTTCGTCTGCGTGCAGTGCGCTACGGTGATCTGCCGAGCTTTATCTCCACCTGGGGCGATCGCGAGGCGCTGTTCAATCCGCCAATGGAAAATTTTGTGCCTACGGCCGATGGCCGCTTCGATCTGCGTCCCGATCTTGCTCCGGACGTTCTGATGCTGCGTCAGCCAGCACCTTATGCGTTCCAGGGATCGGTCACGGTGCTGATTGGTCCGGCGAATGCGTCCGGCGCCACCATGACTATCGCCAAACTTCGCGACATGGATCGTGTGACACTCGTGGGCGCTCGCAGCGGCGGCAGCGCCGAAGGTCCGACCGCCGGGACAATCTTCAATGTGGCTCTGCCCAATAGCGGCATCGTCGTTCGTGTGCCGCTGGCGTTGAACCTGATGGATGTGCGCTCGCCCGACCCGGACGGAGGCGTCACGCCTGACGTGGAGGTACGTGAGACCGTGCGCGACTTCCGCGATCGCTTTGATCGAGCCTTGTCAGTAGCGCTCGAATCTCAACGATGATCAGGTCAATTCGGAGGGCGCGGATTGCCGCGCCCTATGGGTTGCATCTAGGCAGTTCGTAGTGGGCATTCACTTGTCACCCAGTGACCGTTATCGGCGGATGCTGTTGAAAAAGTCCGAGAGGTCTTCGGCCCCTCCTGTTGTGTCGGAGGCTTTCGTCGAAGTTCATCGCCCGGCGGCTCGCGCCGCCCGGTAGTGCGTGCTCGCCCTAGGCTGAGGCCGCTAT